>NZ_JBHXTL010000044.1:0-62909 GCF_042677365.1 Kitasatospora sp. NPDC127116 | reverse complement strand
GCCCGGTTACATTCCGAACCCGGAAGCTAAGCCTTACAGCGCCGATGGTACTGCAGGGGGGACCCTGTGGGAGAGTAGGACGCCGCCGAACAATTATTCTAGAGAAGCCCCCGCCGGGTGAACCGGTCGGGGGCTTCTCTGTTGTAGGGTCAACATGCAATTGTCGTAGTACGGGACAGGAGGCCCCCGGGTGGAGGTCCAGGAGACGCGGGTCCAGACCGATCGCGTCCTCACCATCCCCAACATGCTGAGCATGGGCCGGCTGGTCGGTGTTCCGCTCTTTCTCTGGCTCATCCTGTGGCCGGTGTTCGACGGGCCCAACAATGACGGTTGGGCGCTGTTGATCCTGATGCTGAGCGGGATCAGCGACTACCTGGACGGGAAGCTCGCCCGGCGGTGGGGGCAGATCAGCCGGGTGGGGCAGCTGCTCGATCCGCTGGCCGACCGGCTCTATGTGCTGTCCACGCTGGTCGGATTGACCTGGCGTGAGATTCTGCCGTGGTGGCTCACCGCGATCCTGTTGGCCCGTGAGGTATTCATCGCCGCGCTGCTGCCGATTCTGAACCGGCACGGCTACGGACCGCTCCAGGTGAGTTTCCTGGGCAAGGCGGCGACCTTCAATCTGATGTACGCCTTTCCGCTTCTGCTGCTCGGCAGCGTGGACAGCTGGATCGCCCGGCCGGCCGAGGTGGTGAGCTGGGCGTTCATCTGGTGGGGGACGACGCTGTACTGGTGGGCCGCGATTCTTTACGCGGTTCAGGCGCGGCGGATCGTCCGGGCCAGCACCGCGGGCTCGGCGTCCACAGTCTGAGACGTGATCTGAGAGAAGCCCCACGCCTCATCGGTGCGTCGGACGATACCTTCCGGGTAGAGAACCTTCTGGAACGCTTTGATGGACCTGTTGGTCCACCACCGCGAAGGAGGACGCACCCGTAATGAAAGCCGTTGTAATGGCAGGGGGCGAGGGCACCCGACTCCGCCCGATGACCTCCAGCATGCCGAAGCCGCTGCTTCCGGTCGCCAATAGGCCGATCATGGAGCACGTGCTTCGGCTGCTGAAGCGGCACGGCCTCTCCGACACCGTCGTCACCGTGCAGTTCCTGGCGTCGCTGGTCAAGAACTATTTCGGTGACGGCGAAGAGCTGGGCATGCATCTGACCTATGCCCACGAGGAGACGCCACTGGGCACTGCGGGGAGTGTCAAGAACGCCGAGGACGCGCTCAAGGACGATTCCTTTCTGGTGATCTCCGGTGACGCGCTGACCGACTTCGATCTCTCGGAATTGATCGACTTTCACCGCAGCAAGAACGCTCTGGTCACCGTCTGTCTCACGAGAGTGCCGAATCCACTGGAGTTCGGCATCACGATCACGGACGACGAGGGGAGGGTCGAGCGCTTCCTGGAGAAGCCGACCTGGGGGCAGGTCTTCTCCGACACGGTGAACACCGGTATCTACGTGATGGAGCCCGAGGTCTTCGACTACGTGGCGGCGGGTGAGTCCGTCGACTGGTCGAGTGACGTCTTCCCACAGCTGTTGAAGGAGGGCAAGCGGGTCTACGGTTACGTCGCCGAGGGCTACTGGGAGGACGTGGGCACCCACGAGAGCTACGGCAAGGCCCAGGCCGACGTCCTGGAGGGGAAGGTCGACGTCGAGCTGGACGGATTCGAGATCTCCCCCGGCGTCTGGGTCGCCGAGGGTGCCGAGGTGGATCCGGACGCGGTGCTGCGCGGGCCGCTGTACATCGGGGACTACGCCAAGGTCGAGGCCGGGGTGGAGATCCGCGAGCACACCGTGCTGGGCAGCAACGTGGTCGTCAAGCGCGGCGCGTTCCTGCACAAGGCGGTGGTGCACGACAACGTCTACGTCGGGCCGCAGAGCAACCTGCGGGGCTGCGTGGTCGGCAAGAACACCGATGTGATGCGGGCCGCGCGGATCGAGGACGGCGCGGTGATCGGGGACGAGTGCCTGGTCGGCGAGGAGTCGATCATCGGGGCGAACGTCCGGGTCTACCCGTTCAAGACCATCGAGGCCGGCGCCGTCGTCAACACCTCGGTGATCTGGGAGTCGCGCGGCCAGGAGCACCTGTTCGGGGTGCGCGGCGTCTCGGGCATCCTGAACGTCGAGATCACCCCGGAGCTGGCCGTGCGGCTGGCGGGGGCGTACGCGACGACGCTGAAGAAGGGCGCCACCGTCACCATCGCGCGTGACCACTCGCGTGGTGCGCGTGCGCTCAAACGGGCGATGATCTCGGGGCTCCAGACCTCCGCGATCGACGTCCGGGACCTGGAGAACGTGCCCATGCCGGTGGCCCGGCAGCACACGGCCCGGGGGAGCGCCGGCGGGATCTTCCTGCGGACCACGCCGGGTGTGCCGGACTCGCTGGACATCCTCTTCTTCGACGAGCGCGGGGCGGACCTCTCGCAGGCGGGCCAGCGCAAGCTGGACCGGGTCTACGCACGTCAGGAGTACCGGCGGGCGTTCCCGGGGGAGATCGGGGACCTGACCTTCCCGTCCAGCGTCTTCGACTCCTACGCGGGCAACCTGCTGCGGACGGTGGACACCACCGGGGTCCGGGAGGCCGGGCTGAAGGTGGTCGTGGACACCGCGCACGGCAGCGCGGGCCTGGTCCTGCCGAGCATCCTCGGCCGGCTCGGGGTGGAGGCGCTGACCGTCTCCACCGGGCTGGACGAGGCCAGGCCGACGGAGGACGCGGAGGAGCGCAGGGCCGGGCTGGCCAGGCTGGGCGAGCTGGTCGCCTCCTCGCGGGCGGCCTTCGGCGTCCGGTTCGACCCGGTGGGCGAGCGCGTCGCGTTCGTGGACGAGCTCGGCCGGGTGATCGACGACGACCGGGCGCTGCTGGTGCTGCTGGACCTGGTCGCGGCCGAGCGGCGCAGCGGGCAGGTGGCACTGCCGGTGACCACGACCCGGATCGCCGAGCAGGTCGCGGCGTACCACGGCACCCAGGTCATCTGGACCACGACGACGCCGGACGACCTCGCGAAGGCGGCCTCCGCCGAGGGCACGGTGTTCGGCGGGGACGGGCGCGGCGGTTTCGTGGTGCCCGAGTTCAGCGGGGTGCTGGACGGCGCCGCGGCGTTCGTCCGGCTGGTCGGCCTGGTGGCGCGGACCCAGCTCACGCTGAGCCAGATCGACGCGCGGATTCCGCAGGCGCACATCCGGCGCCGGGACATCGCGACGCCGTGGGCGGCCAAGGGCATGGTCATGCGCTCGGTGGTGGAGGCGGCCGGCAGCCGTCGGCTGGACACCACCGACGGCGTCCGGGTGGTCGAGGCCGACGGGCGGTGGACGCTGGTGCTGCCGGACCCGGCCGAGGCGGTCACCCACCTGTGGGCGGAGGGCCCGGACGACGAGGCCACCGAGGCGCTGCTGGACGAGTGGGCGGCCGTGGTCGACGGAGCGGGGCGGTGAGCGGCCGGGGTTGAGCACTGCCTGAGGCTCGGAACGGCCTCGAACGGCGGGGCGCGCGGTGTGATCCGTGCGCCCCGCTGTCCGTTTTCACACTATTCGGAACAATCCGTCACTTTCCGTCATGTGTGCAGCGTGTGTGCAGCTCAGGGGCCGTGCACGGGGCCCGTCGGCGGCGTGGGACGATGGTCTCCATGCCAGCGACGCCGACACCGAGTGCCCCGAACGGACGGTACAACCGTCCGGACGCCTCGATGTCCTTGCTGACCAATGTGATGGACCACAGCCTCGACGAGGGCTACGCGGAGGCGGCCGCCGCGCGCGGCGGAGCCCGCGACAGCCGGATACCCGGCACCTGGCAGGGGCTGCTCACGCTCGGCGCCGGGCTGGCGCTGGTCGGCGGGGTGGTGACGGTGGGCGCCGTGAACGCGCACAAGGCCGAGCCGTCGCTGGCCAAGGAGCGGGACGCGCTGATCCACCGGATCAACGACAGCAACACCTCGGCCGACCAGTTGCAGAAGCAGGTGCAGGAGCTGCGGCTCAAGGTCGACAGCACCCAGCAGCAGGCGCTCGCCTCGGGGGACGGCGATCCCGGTGGGCTGAGCGGGGCCGTGGGCCTCGGCCCGGTCGCCGGGCCGGGCCTGAAGCTGGTCCTGGAGGACGCCACGGGCACGGGCGCCGGCGGCAACGTCGACCCGCGGGCCGGGCAGGGCTTCTCCAACAGCGGACGGCTGCGGGACCGTGACCTGCAGCTGGTGGTGAACGGCCTCTGGGGATCCGGGGCCGAGGCGATCGCGATCAACGGCCAGCGGCTGACCGCGCTGTCCGCGATCCGGGCCGCCGGCGAGGCGGTGCTGGTGGACAACCGGCCGCTGGTGCCGCCGTACAGCATCCAGGCGGTCGGGGACGGCTCGAAGCTCCTCACCGCCTTCGAGAAGGACATGGCCGGGCAGTACCTGCGGCTGCTCCAGGAGCAGTACGGCATCAAGTCGACGCTCTCCGTGCAGAAGAACCTGACGCTGCCGGCGGCGGTGGGGGTGACGCTGCGGACCGCGCAGCCGGTGACGCCCGAGACCTCGCCCGCGGCCTCCCCGACGACTCCGGGCGGTACGCCGCCGACCGGAGCCGGAACCCAGGAGAGCCCCGCCGCGTCCGTCTCACCATCGGCCCCGTCCTCCGCATCGGCCTCGTCGGCCGGGCCAGGCGGAACTCCCACCACCAAGCGGCGTCCGTCGACCGGACCCACCAAGACCACGACAGGGACAGGAGCAGCCAGACCGTGATTGCCGTACTGGGTCTTGTGATCGGGGTGGTCGTCGGCCTCTTCGTCCAACCCGAGGTGCCGGACGCCGTCGTGCCCTACCTGCCGATCGCGGTGGTGGCGGCGCTGGACGCCGTGTTCGGCGGCGTCCGGGCGATGCTCGACGGGATCTTCAACGACAAGGTGTTCATCGTCTCGTTCCTGTCGAACGTGGTGGTCGCGGCACTGATCGTCTTCCTCGGTGACCAGCTGGGGGTCGGCTCGCAGCTGTCCACCGGTGTGGTCGTCGTCCTCGGCATCCGCATCTTCTCCAACGCGGCCGCGATCCGGCGCCATGTCTTCCGTGCCTGAGCCGCGCCGCGAGGAGGCGGTGGCGGCGGAGCCGGAGGCGGCGGCGGTCGGTCCGGCCGCCGGGAAGCCGGGCGGGGAACCTCGGGAGGTCATCGGCGTCGAGGCGGCCGTGAAGCCCGCCGAGAAGGCCGTGGGCACCCCCGGGCCGGAGATGGACGGGGAGTCCGGTCCGGAAGGCTCGGAGGACCCGGCCGTGGCCGCCGGGGGGACCGCCGAGGAGGCCCCGGAGGAGAAGTCTGACGCTAAGGCTGAGCTTGAGGCCGATTCGGCGCCCGAGCCGACGCTGCGGCTCACGAAGGTCGTCGGGCCGGCACCTGCGGCCGGGACGAAGGCCGGGACGAAGCCGGAGGCGAAGGCCGGACCCGTCGCCGAGGCGAAGCCCGAGCCGGTACCCGCGCCCGGCGCCGAGCCCGAGCCCGAGCCCGAGGTCGAGTCCGAGCCCGAGTCGGAAGCGGCGCCCGAGCCCGAGCCCGCTTCGGACCGGAACACCGGCCGGCGGCGGCTGAAGGCGGCGCTCTGGCCGCCGCGGCTGTCGCGCGGCCAGCTGGTGGTGGCGCTGCTGCTGTTCTCGCTCGGCCTGGGGCTGGCGATCCAGGTGCGGTCGACCAACGACCACCACAGCCAGCTGCGCGGGGCCCGCCAGGAGGACCTGGTGCGGATCCTCGACGAACTGGACAGCCGTCAGCAGCGTCTCCAGCAGGAGAAGGCGGAGCTGGAGCAGTCCCTGGCGAAGTTGGAGAACAGCTCCAACCAGGCCAAGGAGGCCCAGGAACAGACCAGGAAGAAGGTGACGGAGCTCGGTGTGCTCGCCGGTACCGTCAAAGCCACTGGTCCGGGCATCGTACTCACGGTCGATGATCCCCAAGGGCAGGTGAAGGCAGATATGCTGCTGGACACCCTGCAAGAACTTCGAGCGGCGGGGGCGGAGGCGATTCAGATCAACGACGTGCGCGTGGTGGTCAACACCTACTTCACCGACCTGTCGGGCGGAGGAGTGCAGATCGACGGGAAGAAGGTCTCGCAGCCCTACCGCTTCACGGTCGTGGGGAACCCGCAGGATCTGACACCCGCGCTGAACATCCCGGGAGGTGTCGTCCGCACGCTGGAGAGCCACCAGGCGCGGGCGACGATCGCCCAGCAGCAGAAGGTGGTCGTCGACGCCCTCGTGGACCCGAAGTCGCCGCAGTACGCCAAGCCGGCTCCGAAGTGACGGGGCGCCCGACGAACGGCCCGTCAAGGGCGGGCGGCACCCGCCGGGGGACGCCGCCGTCACATGGGCGAGACTGGTTCGCACCAGTACGCTCCGGAGGAACAACCGCAGTACCGACCGCCGGAGTACCGCTCCGGCGATCCCGAGCCGCAACGACCGGGCTCGCAGCATGTCCGAGGTTCTCACCCTGCCCCGCGGGCGGGTCTGTCACACGCAAGGGGATTCGCCCGTGAGTTTCTTCTCGAAGTTGTTCGGTCGCAACAAGGGCCGTGACGCGGCCGCCGTCGAGGCGCCCACCGCGCGTCACCGCCGACCGGAGGACGAGCCCGCAGTGCCGGGCATGCGTCCGGCCCCCGAGGCCGCGCCGTACGCAGGTCAGCAGCTGTACCGGGACGGCGGCGCCGCCCAGTACGCGGGGAATCCGGCGGGCTACGGCGCGTCGGTTGACCCCTCCGGCGAGCCGCGCATAGGTTTCCCGTCAGGACCCTCAACCTCTGGTGGAGGGTTTGCCCCGGATCCGTACGCCGGGCACAACCCGTCGGGTGTGCCGCGCCAGGAGGCTGTGAACATGGCTGGCCCCACTCCGTGCCCCAGGTGCGGCAACCAGAACCCGGCCTCGGCCCGGTTCTGTTCCAACTGCGGCACGGCGCTGCGCGGCGGCCTGCTCCCGGAGGGGGCGGCGGAGACCACGTCGACCATCTCCATCTCCGGCCTGGAGTCGTACGACCCCACCACCACGACCGGCACCGGCGCCACGCCGGCCCTGTCGGCCGAGGTGCTGTCGGCGATCGACGCGCTGCCGCCGGGCTCGGCCCTGCTGATCGTGCAGCGCGGTCCGAACTCCGGCAGCCGCTTCCTGCTGGACTCGGACATCACCACGGCGGGTCGTCACCCGCAGGGTGACATCTTCCTGGACGACGTCACGGTCTCGCGCCGCCACGTGGAGTTCCGCCGCACCCCGGCCGGCTTCAGCGTCGCGGACGTGGGCAGCCTCAACGGCACCTACGTGAACCGGGAGCGGATCGACGAGGTGTCGCTGAACAACGGCGACGAGGTGCAGATCGGGAAGTACCGGCTGGTGTTCTTCGCCGGCCACAACCGGGGGTACTGAAAGCGACGTCGGCAGGAGCCCGAGTGAATACGAATACCCCTTCCTCTTCTCTCGGGGCGGCCACCCCCACCCCGTCCGGTCCGCAGGCGGACCGCGGCGGGCGCGGGGTGGTCGCGGGCCCGCGGCAGCCGCTCCGGAGCGAGCGGCCCGCCGGGCGGCGGCGCGGCGGTGACGAACTGCTGAGCATCGGCGCGGTGCTGGCCTTCCTGCGCGACGACTTCCCCGAGGTCACCATCTCCAAGATCCGCTTCCTGGAGGCGGAGGGGCTGGTCGAGCCGCAGCGCACGCCCTCGGGGTACCGCAAGTTCAGCCCGGCCGACGTCGAGCGGCTGGCCTACGTCCTGCGCATGCAGCGGGACCACTACCTGCCGCTGCGGGTGATCCGGGAGCACCTGGACGCGATCGAGCGCGGCGAGAACCCTCCCGCGCTGCCCTCCGCCGCCGACACCCGGCCCGGGCCGCTGGAGGAGGCGGACCGGGAGCTGGTGGCCGCCGGCGAGGTGCCCTCCGGCGTCCGGCTGGGGCGTGCCGAGCTGCTCGCGGCGGCCGAGGCGGGGGAACCCGAGCTGGCCGAGTGGGAGTCCTACGGGCTGGTCGCCGCGGGCCCGGACGGCGGCTACGACGGCGAGGCGCTGCAGGTGGCCCGACTGGTCGCGGAGCTCGGCCGGTACGGGCTGGAACCCCGGCACCTGCGCGCGATGAAGGCCGCGGCGGATCGCGAGATCGCGCTGGTGGAGCAGGTGGTGGCGCCGCTGCGCCGGCACCGGAACCCGCAGACCAGGGCGCACGCGGAGGCCACCGCCCGGGAACTCGCGACCCTGTCGGTGCGGCTGCACGCGGCGATGGTCCAGGCCGGTCTGCGGTCCCGCGGATAGCGGCCGTGGTACTCCGGCGGCACCGGCTGCACCGCGCTGACCAGCGGCGTCGGCTCTGCGCTTTCATATCCGGGAGCGGAGCCATAGGGTTGCGTGTGTGAATGAGCTCGACGTCGTGGGTGTCCGAGTGGAGATGCCTTCCAACCAGCCGATCGTGCTGCTGCGGGAGGTCGGGGGAGATCGCTACCTGCCGATCTGGATCGGCCCCGGCGAGGCGACCGCGATCGCCTTCGCCCAGCAGGGCATGACGCCGGTGCGCCCGTTGACGCACGACCTCTTCAAGGACGTCCTGGAGGCGCTCGGCCAGCAGCTCACCGAGGTGCGGATCACCGACCTGCGGGAGGGCGTGTTCTACGCCGAGCTGGTGTTCTCCGGCGGGGTCGAGGTGAGCGCCCGGCCGTCCGACGCCATAGCGCTGGCGCTGCGCACCGGCACGCCGATCTACGGGAGCGAGGAGGTGCTCGCCGAGGCGGGCATCGCGATCCCGGACGAGCAGGAGGACGAGGTCGAGAAGTTCCGCGAGTTCCTCGACCAGGTGTCGCCCGAGGACTTCGGGGGCAGCGGTCCGCAGTAGCGGGGACCGGCCGTGCGGCCATGTGGCCGACCGTTTTGCCAAAAACCGTCCATCTACCCACACTAGGGGCACGAAAAACCACTCTCCTGAGTGATGTGGTTTGTCTGGCCCGGCGTGGCGATCGTTGACGGGTCATAGGGGACTGCCTACCGTCAGGAGTGGCTGTCCGGGTGGCCGATGCCCGCAGTCGGGTTGCCCGCAGCACAAGTGGACGGAGGCAGGCATGAGCAGCACCGGCGATGACGCGGCCGTGGGAGGCCGGTGCGCCGTGCACATGCCGCGCACCGCTCGCACCGTCACGGATCTCCCCCGGATGGGCAGGTTCCCGGCCGTACAACCGGGCCAGCCGGCCATCGAGCGGCTGGCCCCGACGTCCGACCTGCTCGGCTTCCGCGGCCCGACGGCCTGCGCGGCGGCCGGCATCACCTACCGCCAGCTGGACTACTGGGCCCGCACCGGACTGCTGGAGCCCAGCGTCCGCACCGCGTACCCGTCGACCAGCCAGCGGCTCTACAGCTTCCGCGACATCCTGCTGCTGAAGATCGTGAAGCGGCTGCTCGACGCGGGTGTCTCGCTGCAGAACATCCGGGTGGCGGTCGCCCACCTCCAGGCCGCCGACCAGGCCGACCTGGCCGGGCTGACGCTGATGTGCGACGGCGCGACGGTGTACGAGTGCACCACGCCGCAGCAGGTGGTGGACCTGCTGAAGGGCGGTCAAGGAGTCTTCGGCATCGCGGTGGGAGCGGTCTGGCGGGAGCTGGAGCTCACCCTCGGCCGGCTGCACGCCGAGCGCACCGACACCGGCGAGACCCTGGTCGGGCACGACCCGGCCGACGAGCTGGCCCAGCGGCGCAACCGGGCGGTCTGAGCAGGCGTTCGACGGGGCCGCGGGCCCGGACGGGGAACCGTTCGGACCCGCGGCCTCGTCGTGTTGCCTGGTTGACGGGATCGAGGGAGGGCACGTGGAGGTCGGCACCGGGATAGCGGGGCTGCTGCGGCGCAGGGCCGGGCTGCTGAGGACGCGGCTGCGGCAGCGGCGGACGCAGCGCAGGGTGTTCCAGGTCGCAACGGTGCTCTGCTCGCTCGCGCTGGCGCCGAGCGCCTGGGTGTGGTTCGCCGCCGGGGACCGGGTGGGCACCGTGGAGAGCGCGCCTTCCGCGCCGGTCGCCGTGGTCTTCGGCGCCGGGCTGTACCAGGGCAAGCCCTCCGCGTACCTGGAGCACCGGCTGGTCGCGGCGGTCGACCTGTACCGGGAGGGGAAGGTGCAGGCGATCCTGGTGACCGGGGACAACGGGCGGGTCGAGTACGACGAGCCCGACGCGATGTACACCTACCTGACCGAGCACGGGGTGCCCGAGGACCGGGTGGTCCGCGACTACGCGGGCTTCGACACCTGGGACTCCTGCACCCGGGCGCGCCGGATCTTCGGGGTGGACCACGCGGTGCTGGTCAGCCAGGACTTCCACGTCCGCCGCGCGCTGGCCCTGTGCGAGGCGGCGGGCATCCGCTCCTACGCCGTCGGGGTGCCGGAACTGCACGACGCGACCTGGCTGTACGGCGGGCTGCGGGAGGTCGCCGGGGCGGGCAAGGCGGCGGCCAACGCCTGGCTGCGGCCGGACCCGCTGTTCCTGGGGCCCCAGGAGGACGGCATCCCGAAGGCGCTGGCGGAGGCGGCGAAGCGGTAGCCCCCGGGCGCGGGCCGTCCGGCCGGGTTCGCACGCACTGTCGGACCCGTGCGCGATGATCGGCGGGTGCGATCTCTGCCGAGCATCATCCACCTCGACATGGACGCCTTCTTCGCGGCGGTGGAGCAGGCGGCCAAGCCGAGCCTGCGCGGCAAGCCGGTGGTCGTCGGCGGGCTCGGCGGACGCGGGGTGGTCTCCACGGCCTCGTACGAGGCGCGCAGGTTCGGGGTGCACTCGGCGATGCCGATGGCGCAGGCGCGCCGGCTCTGCCCCAACGCCGCCTTCCTGTCGGGGCGGTTCGAGGCCTACCGGCAGAACAGCGAGATCGTGATGGGGCTGCTGCGGCAGCTCTCCCCGCTGGTGCAGCCGCTCAGCCTGGACGAGGCCTTCGTGGACCTGGAGGCCGGTCCGTACGGACCGGCGCTGCTGGAGGCGGACCACGAGACCGGCGAGCGGCTGGTGCTGGCGCTGGCGGAGGACCTGCGGGCGGACATCCAGCGGCTGACCGGGCTGACCGGATCGGTCGGGGCGGCCGGGTCCAAGCTGATGGCCAAGATCGCCTCCGAGCAGGCCAAACCGGACGGGCTGGTGATGGTCGAGCCCGGGCAGGAGCGGGCCGTGCTCGGCCCGATGCCGGTGCGGGCGCTGCCCGGGATCGGGCCGGCCACCGAGCAGGTGCTGCGCCGGGCCGGGCTGAACACGGTGGCCGACCTCGCGGAGGCGGGGGAGGCGGAGCTGGTGCAGCTGGTCGGGCGGGCGCACGGTGCGGGGATCTTCCAGATGTCCACCGGGCTGGACGAACGGCCGGTGATCGCCGACCAGGACGCCAAGTCCGTGTCGGTGGAGGACACCTACGAGGTGGACCTGGCCGACCGGGAGCGGGTGCTGCGCGAGGTGGAGGCGCTGGCCGGGCGGTGCGTGCGGCGGCTGCGGGCGGCCGGGCGCTCCGGGCGGACGGTGGTGCTCAAGGTCCGGCGGTTCGACTTCTCGACGCTGACCCGCTCGGAGACGCTGGGCGGGCCCACCGACGACGAGACGGTGATCACCGCGACCGCGCGCCGGCTGGCCGAGCAGGTCGACATCACCGGCGGGGTCCGGCTGCTCGGCGTGGGCGTCGCCCAACTCGCCGACTACACCCAGGAGGACCTGTTCGCCCAGGCGCTGCGGGAGGAGGCCGCGGAGCACGCGGAGGCGGCGGCCGAGACCGAGGAGGCCGCGGAGGAGCCGGAGGCCGTCGTGGTGCGGCGCTGGATGCCCGGGCAGGACGTCCGGCACGCGGAGCACGGGCCGGGCTGGGTGCAGGGCAGCGGCGTCGGGAGGGTCACCGTACGGTTCGAGACGCCGTGGAGCGAGCGCGGGCGGGTGCGGACCTTCGCGGTGGACGACCCGGCGCTCGAACCCTCCCGGCCGCTGCCGCTGCGCCGGGACGAGGGGGCGGACGGAGCGCCGGACGAGGGCGGCGGTCCGGCGGAGGGCGCCTGAAACGCGAAGCGGCCCCACCCGGTGGGGGAGTACCGGGTGGGGCCGATCACCGTGCCGGACCCCGTACGTTCGTGATGCCCTCGCGACGTACGGAGGCCGGGGCCCCGCGCCCTGTCCCTGAGCGCGGGGGCCGGACGCCCTGTCAGGCGTCGGTCTTGACCAGCTCGGGGCTGGAGTCCTGCTGGGCCGCGCCGCCGGCGACCGTCGCGGTGGCGGCCGCGGTGCCGCCGCGGATCAGGAACGGGACGACGCCGGCGACGGCGCAGACCACGGCTGCCGTCCAGAACGCGTGCTTGTAGGCGTCCAGGGTGGGCAGGGAGAGCGGGATCTGCGGCGGCAGCTTCATGGTGTCGCCGGTCAGGATGGCGGCCATGACGGCGGTGCCGATCGCGCCACCGACCGTGCGCAGCACGGAGTTCATGCCGTTGGCGATGCCGCTCTGCTCGACCGGGACGGCGCCGTTGATGTAGGCCGGCATCGCGGCGAAGGCGAGGCCGACGCCGAGACCGAAGATCGCCGAGGCGGTGTAGATGTCGCCCTCGTGCCCGTGGCGCACGGCCAGGTAGGCCATCGCGACGGCGCCGAGGACGCCACCGAGGACCAGCGGCAGACGCGGGCCGCGACGGGCGATCAGCAGGGCGCCGACCGGGGCGGCGACCATCGAGCCGATCGCGGACGGCAGCAGCAGGAGGCCGGCGTGCAGCACGCTGGCGGTGAAGCCGTAGTGGGTCAGCTTCTCCGGGGTCTGGGCGAAGTTGCTGATGACCATGAAGGAGCCGTACATGCCGAAGCCGATGAGCAGGCCGGCCACGTTGGTGAAGGCGACGGCCGGACGGGCCATCATCTTCATGTCCACGAGCGGGTGCGCGACCTTGGTCTCGATGATCCCCCAGACCAGGGCGACCACGGCGGCGACGGCGAACAGGCCGAGCGTCTTGTTGGAGGTCCAGCCCCAGTGGTTGCCCTGGCTGACCGCGACCAGCAGCGCGGAGAGCCAGCCGGCCAGGGTGAGGGCGCCGAGCGGGTCGGCGCCGCCCTCCTTGTCGGTGACCGGGTCGGTCGGGACGCGGAAGGCGACCAGGGCGATCGCGATCAGGCCGAAGACCAGGCCCATCCAGAAGATCGACTTGTAGTCCCAGTGCTCCAGCAGGAGGCCGGTGGCGACCAGGCCGAGGCCGGAGCCGACGCCCATCGAGGCGCTGATGGCGGCGACGCCGCCGGTCACCTTCCGCTTGGGCAGCTCGTCCCGGACGATGCTGATCGCCAGCGGCAGGACGCCACCGCCGGCGCCCTGGAGGACACGGGCGACGACCAGCCAGGTGAAGGAGTGGGTGCTGACCGCCAGCGCCGAACCGGCGACCAGGCCGGCCAGCGAGATCAGCAGCATCGGCTTGCGGCCCCGGAGGTCGCCGAAGCGGCCCAGGAGGGGAGTCAGCACGGCTGCGGAGAGCAGGTTGGCGGTCATCAGCCAGGTGATGCTGGACGCGGAGACGCTCAGTTCCTTGGCCAGCGAGGGCAGGATCGGGACGACCGCGGTCTGCACCACGCTGAACGACAGCATCGCCAGGATGAGGGCCGGCAGGACCCGGGCGCTGCTCTGCTTCTCGGCCGCGGTGGTGGGCTGTGGTGCCTCACTCACGGTTGCTTCCTCCCGTACATAGTGAATGAACTGAAGTAACCATGCAGGGAGATACTTCAGAGTGTCAAATATCGAGTGGTTAAGCTTTGGCAAAGACGAACGGTCGGGTACGCGACAAGGGAGGTCGGGCGCCCGGTCGGGCGCGCGACCAGGGCCCCGGACGGTGTCCGGGGCCCTGGTCGCGGGGCGTTGCCCCCGCGGTCAGACGAGCGGTCGCAGGCCGGCCGGGCGGGGCGCCTCGTGGGCCATGTCACGGGCCGCGTCGGGGGACGCGCCGGAGGGCGGGGCGGCGGAATGGGCGGGGGTGGCCGAGGCGGTGGGCCGGGTGGCGGTGGCGTCGTGGACCTCGACGTTCTCGCGGCGGAGTTCCTCCCGGACCACCTCCTCGGTCGTGTACCGCTCGACGATCAGGCGGACCCGCTCGACGGGGGCGAGGTACTTGCGCACCACCGCGCGTTCCTCGCGGAGGGTCACCTCCTCGACGGCCTCGGAGATCTCCTTCTCGGTGAGCGTGGCGCGCTCGGCGTCGCTGATCGGCGTCCGCTCGACCCGGACGCGCTCGCGGACCACCGGGATGCGGCGCTCCACCTGTTCGGTCGTCACGTACTTGCGCAGCTTCGCGGTACCGAGGGTGTGCCACTCGGTGGTGATCTCCAGCCGCTCCTCGCGGCAGGTGATCTCGACCGGGCTGCTGGGGGCGGACGAGGAGGCGTCGGCGTTCGCGGCGGCGGTGACGTTCGCGGCCGCGGTGGTGGCGGCCGCCGGGGCGAGCGTGGGGACGGGCGTGGCGGCGGGCTGCGGCTGCGGCTTCGGCTCCACGACGGGGGCGGCGGAGGCGGTGCTGGCGGCGGGTGCGGCGAAGCCGGGCTCGGCCGGCGGGGAGGCGGTGGGGGCCGCGGGGGTGCTGAGGCTCCGCAGCTCGGCCTCCGGGGCGGTCCTGGTGGTGTCGGCGGCAACGGGCGCGGCGGCAACGGGGGGCCTGGTCGGTGCGGACTCGGGGGAGTGCTCGGGCGACCGCTCGGGTGACCGCTCGGGGGTGTGGAAGGTGAGCGACTTGGCCGGGGCCGCCGCGGTCGTCGTGGCGGCCGCCGCCGCCGTGGTGCCGAAGTCGAGGTCGGGCTGCCTGGGCCGGCTCCCGTTCTCGCCGTTCGGGCGGCTGTCCATCGGGGTGTCGAGCCCGTAGTAGCGGTAGAGCTGGAGCTCCTGGGCGGGGGACAGGTGCTGGCCGACGCCGAAGTCCGGCGACTCCTTCACCAGCGACTTGTCGTACGGCACCCGGAGCTCGTCGCCGGCGAACTCGCTCGTGGTCAGGGGGACGAAGGCGTCCCGGCCGAAGATGCCGGTCCGGACCGCGGCCCACTCGGGCCGGCCGGTGGCGTCGTCCAGGTAGACCTCGTCGACCGTGCCGATCTTGTCTCCGTTGCGGTCGACGGCTTTGTGGCCGATGAGGTCCCGGGGGTCGATGTCCGTCTGCACTTCTTTCCTCCCGCGCGCTGAACCTGCGGAACTCCCGCAGGAAGGCGGCCGGAGCACCCGATTCCGTCCGCCACTTCACACCAAAAGCCATGAATCGGACGAGCGCGACCCCGGGTGCGCCGTACGGGGTTGGCACTGGACCGTCCGGGGGACGCGCGTAGACCTCCAGTGACCAGACACACCCGTGATCGGGGGGCCTCCCGCTGGTACCCTGGGCGGCGACCGCAGAGCCCGCTCGGGAGAGTCTCCGATCACGAAAACCGCTGGTCGGAGCGCCGAAGGAGCAACTCCTCCCCGGAATCTCTCAGGCATCCGTACCGTGTGGGGTAGGTCACTCTGGAAAGCAGGGCAGGAGCGTCGGCACGGAAGCCGGCGATCACCACCCTCACCGACGGTGCAAGCCGGCGGGGCGCCCACAGCGCTCCGTGCGGGTGAAGCTCTCAGGTCCCGATGACAGAGGGGGAGGCCTGTTGGGTCCGCGCGCCCAGGCTCGTCCGCTGCCCGCAGCGGTGGAGCCGGCCGGCGTGCGTACCCCCGCCGGTCCGTGACCAGGAGGCCTCGACCACCATGAACGCCCAGCCGAACGCGGGACGCCCCACCGGCGCCTCGACCCTCACCGAGCTTGAGCTGGCCAGCCCCTTCGAGAACCGCCACATCGGCCCCGACGCCGCCGCGCAGGAGAAGATGCTGGCGTCCGTCGGCTACGGCTCGCTGGACGAGCTCGCCGGGACCGCGGTGCCCGAGGCGATCCGCTCCATCACCGCCCTGGACCTGCCCGCGGGCCGGTCCGAGGCCCAGGTCCTCGCCGAACTGCGCGAGCTGGCCGGCCGCAACCAGGTGCTCCAGCCGATGATCGGCCTGGGCTACTACGGCACCTTCACCCCGCCGGTGATCCTGCGCAACGTCATGGAGAACCCGGCCTGGTACACCGCCTACACCCCGTACCAGCCGGAGATCTCGCAGGGGCGCCTGGAGGCGCTGCTGAACTTCCAGACCCTGGTCTCCGACCTGACCGGCCTGCCGACCTCCGGCTCCTCCCTGCTGGACGAGGGCACCGCGGCCGCCGAGGCGATGGCGCTGGCCCGCCGCGTCACCAAGGTCAAGGGCGGCGTCTTCCTGGTCGACGCCGAGACCCTGCCGCAGACCGTCGCGGTGATCAACACCCGCGCCGTGCCGACCGGCGTCGAGGTCGTCGTCGCCGACCTGTCCGAGGGCATCCCGGCCGAGATCGCCGAGCGCGGCGTCTTCGGCGTGCTGCTCCAGTACCCGGGTGCCACCGGCGTGGTCCGCGACCTCACCCCGGTGATCGAGCAGGCGCACGGCCTGGGCGCGATCGTCGCCGTCGCCGCCGACCTGCTCGCGCTGACCCTGCTCAAGTCCCCGGGCTCGCTGGGCGCCGACATCGCCTGCGGCACCTCGCAGCGCTTCGGCGTGCCGATGGGCTTCGGCGGCCCGCACGCCGGCTACCTGTCGGTGCGCGCCGAGTACGCCCGCTCGCTGCCCGGCCGCCTGGTCGGCGTCTCCGTCGACGTCGACGGCAACCGCGCCTACCGCCTGGCGCTGCAGACCCGCGAGCAGCACATCCGCCGCGAGAAGGCCACCAGCAACATCTGCACCGCCCAGGTGCTGCTCGCCGTGATGGCCTCGATGTACGCCGTCTACCACGGCCCGGACGGCCTGGCCGACATCGCCCGCCGCACCCACCGCTACGCCGCCGCGCTCGCCGAGGGCCTGCGGGCCGGCGGCGTCGAGCTGCTGCACGGCGAGTTCTTCGACACCGTCACCGCCGTCGTCCCGGGCCGCGCCGCCGAGATCGCCGCCGCCGCCCGCGCCAACGGCATCAACCTGTTCCAGGACGGCGCGGACCGGATCTCCGTCTCCACCGACGAGACCACCACCCGCGAGCACCTGGCCGGCGTCTGGGCCGCGTTCGGCGTCGAGCCGGTCGAGGTCCCCGAGACCGCCGACGCGCTGCCCGCCGCGCTGCTGCGCGAGGACGAGTACCTGACCCACCCGGTCTTCCACAGCCACCGCTCGGAGACCGCCATGCTGCGCTACCTGCGCCGCCTGTCGGACCGGGACTACGCGCTGGACCGCGGCATGATCCCGCTGGGCTCCTGCACCATGAAGCTCAACGCGACCACCGAGATGGAGGCGGTGACCTGGCCGGAGTTCGGCCAGCTGCACCCCTTCGCGCCGATCGACCAGGCCCAGGGCTACCTCACCCTGATCCGCCAGCTGGAGCAGCAGCTGGTCGAGGTGACCGGCTACGACGCCGTCTCGATCCAGCCGAACGCCGGCTCGCAGGGCGAGCTGGCCGGCCTGCTGGCCGTCCGCGCCTACCACCACGCCAACGGTGACACCCAGCGCGACGTCTGCCTGATCCCGTCCTCCGCGCACGGCACCAACGCGGCCTCCGCCGTGATGGCCGGCATGCGGGTGGTCGTGGTGAAGACCCTGGTCGACGGCGACGTGGACGTCGAGGACCTGAAGGCCAAGATCGAGCAGCACCGCGACAACCTGTCGGTGCTGATGGTCACCTACCCGTCCACCCACGGCGTGTACGAGACCCAGATCACCGACATCTGCGCCCTGGTGCACGAGGCCGGCGGCCAGGTGTACGTGGACGGCGCCAACCTGAACGCCCTGGTCGGCCTCGCCAAGCCGGGCAAGTTCGGCGCGGACGTCTCCCACCTGAACCTGCACAAGACCTTCTGCATCCCGCACGGCGGCGGCGGCCCGGGCGTCGGCCCGGTCGCGGTGCGCGCCCACCTGGCGCCGTACCTGCCGAACCACCCGCTGCAGGCGGAGGCCGGCCCGGCCACCGGCGTGGGCCCGATCTCGGCCGCGCCGTGGGGCTCGGCGGCCATCCTGCCGATCTCCTGGGCGTACGTCCGGCTGATGGGCGGCGAGGGCCTCAAGCGCGCGACCCAGGTCGCGGTGCTGAACGCCAACTACATCGCCAAGCGCCTGGCGCCGCACTTCCCGGTGCTCTACACCGGCCCGGGCGGGCTGGTCGCGCACGAGTGCATCATCGACCTGCGCCCGCTGACCAAGGAGACGGGCGTGACGGTGGACGACATCGCCAAGCGCCTGATCGACTACGGCTTCCACGCGCCGACGATGTCCTTCCCGGTGGCCGGCACGCTGATGATCGAGCCGACCGAGTCCGAGGACCTGTACGAGATCGACCGGTTCTGCGACGCGATGATCACCATCCGGGCCGAGATCGACAAGGTCGGCTCGGGCGAGTGGGCGGCCGACGACAACCCGCTGCGCAACGCCCCGCACACCGCCGCCACGCTGGCCGGCGACTGGGCGCACGGCTACTCGCGGCAGGAGGCGGTCTTCCCGGCGGGCGTGAACCCGGCGGACAAGTACTGGCCGCCGGTGAGCCGGATCGACGGCGCGTACGGCGACCGCAACCTGGTCTGCTCCTGCCCGCCGCTGGACGAGTACGGCGTCTGACCGGACCGGGCCCTCGGAGGTCCGACCCGCACGACAGGGCCCCGGCGGAGTTTCCGCCGGGGCCCTGCCCGTGGTGCTGTCGAGTCGGCGGCTGCCCCCGCCGTACGGCCGGACGGGTGGTCAGGCCGCGTGGGCGACAGGGCGGCGCGGGGCGATCACCCGGCCGTCGGGCAGCAGCTCTCCGGTGTCCTCGAACAGGACGACGCCGTTGCAGAGCAGGCTCCAGCCCTGCTCCGGATGGCGGGCCACCGACGCGGCCGCCTCGCGGTCCTCGGACTCGGCCGATGGGCACTCAGGACGGTGCTGGCACATACGCGTACCCTCGCTTCGCTCTGCGATCCTCCCCGTGGTGCGGTCGCCGGAGGCCGTGCCGTCCGGAACCGCCGCGGTGGTCGGATCCTGTCCGCACGCCGGCCAAGTGTGGACCGGCGTTCAAGTGGGTAGGACAGGGGGTCCTTCCACGCTGGTTCCCAGTGTCGGCATCCCGGGACCCGCGCGCAGGGATTTCGTGACATGCGCCACAACTCCCGGGTAGAGATCACCCGTTCAGGTGGGGCCGACGGGAAAAGGCGCACCAGTGGGTCAGTCGGGGCATGGCCCGATGAGGCCATGCCGGATGGCCCGGACGGGTGGTCGCCGTTCGGGTGAGGAGCCGCGGGGGCGGGTGCGCCGGCAGGGCCGGGGGACCGCGGGGCGCCGTGCGGGCGCGCGGGTACGGCCTCGGGCCGCCGGGCGGGTGGGCCCGGCGGCCCGAGGGGGCGTCGGTGGGTCAGGAGGAGCCGAGCAGCAGCGGCCTGGCGAGCGGGGCGCGGGCGAGCAGCGGCAGCAGTTCGGCGGCCGGGCAGGCGCGGTGCGCGGTGACGCCGAGCGGGGCCGGGGCCAGCGGGATCAGCAGGTCGGCGGCCGGGTCGCCGTCGGGGCCGTGCAGCCACAGCGCCGTGGCGTACTGGCCGGGGAACGTCAGCAGCCGGGGCTGTTGGCGGGTCCGGGAGGTCTGGGCGAGCTGCCAGGCCTCGCGCAGCGCCCGGACCGTCGAGTCGAGGTAGGGGCCCGCGGTGAAGTGGGAGAAGGTGTGGCCCTCGGCGCTCTGCACCACCTCGGCGGCGGCGGCCACCTCGGCGCCGTCCTTGATCAGGAAGCGCCAGCCGGTGCGGCGGGCGGCCGGGAGCTCCGGGCGCCCGCCGGTCAGGACGTGCACCGCGAGGGGGTGGGCGGGGAGCAGCGGGCCGGTCGGATGACGCAGTGCTGCGGCGGCGGGCTGGCGCAGTGCGGTCTCCGAGTCGAGCGCGCCCAGGACGGCGCGCAGTGCGCTCGGCGGGGGCTGGGGGGTTTGCAGAGTCATGGCGGGGTCCGCCTCTCCAAGCGAGATCGGCGTGCGAGTGCGGCATACCGGCGTGGCGGGCGACGCGTCTTCGGTGACGGGGGCCCGGTCGTGTCCGGTTGTGCAGGATCGCGGTGCCGGCGCGGTCGCCGCCGTCGACGAGGGCCTTCGGGGCGAGGCGGACCGGCCGGAGCGCTGTACCAATTCGAACAGATGCACAGGGTGATCTGTTTATCACAGGCTGTGGCGCCGGGCAAGTCTACAGTTCGTCTGATTTTCCGTCAGATGCCTTGCAATGCAAGCCAGTACGCGCATTCGGGTATCGATCTTCGAGGTGGGCATGATGCTTGCACGGTCGGTCGACCGGGTGCTCGACGGGTGACTCTGGAGGAGGGGACCGTGGGCGAGAAGGTCGTGGCGACTCGCGCGGAACTGGCGGACCGACAGCTGTACCGGCGCAAGCTCCACGCGTGTCTCGAAGCGCTCGGACGGATGCTCCGCGAGGACCGCTTCGACCGGCCGCGGGCGGTGATGGGCCTGGAGATCGAGCTCAACCTGGCCGACGAGCAGGGCCTGCCGGCCATGAACAACGCGCAGGTGCTGAGCGCGATCGGCTCCAGCGACTTCCAGACCGAACTGGGCCGCTTCAACATCGAGGTCAACATCACGCCGCACCGGCTCTGCGGGCACGTCTTCGAGGAGCTGCGCGAGGAGATCGACACCGGGCTGCGCTACGCCGACCGGCGGGCGGCCGAGGCGGGCGCCCGGATCGTCATGGTGGGCATCCTGCCGACCCTGGAGCACGCCCACACCGGGCTCGACGCGATGAGCCACAACCAGCGGTACAGCCTGCTCAGCGACCAGATCCTGGCCGCCCGCGGCGAGGACATCGCCCTGGACATCGAGGGGGTCGAGCGCCTGCAGCTGGAGTCGATCACCATGGTGGCCGAGGCCGCCGCCACCTCGCTCCAGCTGCACCTCCAGGTGACCCCGGAGCGGTTCTCCTCGGTGTGGAACGCGGCCCAGGCGATCTGCGGGCCGCAGCTCGCGCTCGGCGCCAACTCGCCGTTCCTGTTCGGTCGGGAGCTGTGGCGGGAGACCCGTCCGGTGCTCTTCCAACAGGCCTGTGACACCCGGACGGCGGAGCTCAAGGCGCAGGGCGTGCGCCCCATCACCTGGTTCGGCGAGCGCTGGGTGGACTCGGCGTACGACCTGTTCGAGGAGAACCTGCGGTACTTCCCCGCGCTGCTGCCGATCTGCGACGACGAGGACCCGCTGAAGGTGCTGGCCTCCGGCGGCGCGCCCAGGCTCGCCGAGATGCGGCTGCACAACGGCACCATCTACCGCTGGAACCGCCCGGTGTACGACATCGCGGGCGGGGTGGCGCACCTGCGGGTGGAGAACCGGGCCCTGCCGGCCGGGCCCACGGTGGCCGACACCCTGGCCAACGCCGCCTTCTACTACGGGCTGGTGCGGGTGCTCGCCGAGCAGCCCCGGCCGATCTGGACCCGGCTCCCGTTCGAACGGGCGGACGAGAACTTCCAGCAGGGCGCCCGGTACGGCATCGACGCGGTGTTCCAGTGGCCGCGCTCCGGGCGGGCCGGGCGCGGCGGCGGGCTGCAGACCGTGTCCGCCGTCGACCTGGTGCTGAACGAGCTGCTGCCGATGGCCCACCAGGGCCTCGACGAGTGGGGCGTGGAGCCCGCCGACCGGGACCGCTACCTGGGCATCATCGAGCAGCGCTGCCTGCGCCGCGCCAACGGCGCGTCCTGGCAGGTCGCGACCTTCCACCGGCTGCGCGAGCAGTACGGCATGGACCGGCCGGCCGCGCTCGCGGCGATGACCAGGCGCTACGCCGAACACATGCGCGGCGGGGAGCCGGTGCACACCTGGCCGGTGGGCTGACCCCCGGAACCCGCCTCCCCGCCGGGGCGTCCCGGCGGTTGTGTCAGGATGATCGCTCCGGCGGTCGGCCGACGGCCGGAGCGACCGCCCCTCCGCTGGAGCCCCCGTGACCACCGTCCCGACCGCGCCGGAGACCGCGAAGCCCACCCGTCGGCTGTTCGGCGCGGAACTGCTGATCGTCCTCGGCCTCTCCCTCGGGGCCAGCGGGATCAGCGCGCTGATCAGCTTCACCGGCTCGCTCACCGAACCGCTCAAGCTCGGCCAGCAGGTCGCCACGCTGAACGGCTCGCGGGCGCCCGGGCGGCCCTGGCTGGACCTGGTCTGGCAGCTGTACTACATCGGGCGCGGGCTGATGCCGGTGGTGCTGGTCGGCTACCTGCTGGTGCGCGAGGGCGTCACGCTGCGGGTGCTGGGCTTCGACCTCGGGCAGAAGCTGCGCGACCTGGGGCGGGGCGCCGCCGTCGCGGCCGCGATCGGCGGGTCGGGGCTGGCGCTCTACCTGGCCTCGCAGGCGGCCGGGTACAACCTCACGGTGGCGCCGTCCGGGCTGCCGGACGTGTGGTGGCGGGTACCGGTGCTGGTGCTGTCGGCCTGGCAGAACGCCATCCTGGAGGAGGTCGTCGTCCTCGGCTACCTGCTGCGCCGGGTGGGGCAGTTGGGGTGGTCGTGGCCCGCCGCGGTGGTGGCGAGTTCGGTGCTGCGCGGCTCGTACCACCTGTACCAGGGGGTCGGCGGGCTGATCGGCAACATGGTGATGGGCGTGGTGTTCTGCCTGCTGTACCGGCGCTGGGGGCGGGTGATGCCGCTGGTGGCGGCGCACGCGCTGATCGACACCGTGGCCTTCGTCGGGTACGCCCTGCTGGCCGGGCACGTCAGCTGGCTTCCGACCCCTTGAGCGAGAGCGCCTGGCCGCGCGGCGGACGGGCGAGCAGCCGGTCGACGTGCCGGCGTTCCAGGCCCTGGCCGGGGTCGACGGGCAGCAGCAGGCGGTCCCGGCGCCACTGGGAGCGGCGGACCAGCCGCGGCGGGATGACGTCGTCCACCCAGGCGAACGGCCGGCCGTCGGCGTAGCGCAGCAGCGGGGCCCACTTGGCGGCGGAGAACAGCTCCATCAGCGGGACGCGCGGGTCGCCGGGCTGCGGGACGTAGCCGGTGAAGGTGACCACGGGGAGCGGGTCCAGGCCGATCGCGGGGGCGATGTGGGTGTTGGCGTGCTCCTCCCAGGTGGTGGCCCAGACCAGGTCGTACGTTCCGGCGAGCTCGCGCAGCCACGCGCCGTGCCGGGCGGACAGCAGGACGGTGTAGCCGAACAGGGTGTGGGCGTCGAACCCGGCGTCCGGGTGCGGGCAGACCGGGTTCAGGACGCCGTCGACGTCCAGGAACAGCAGTGGCTTCGGCACCGGTGGCCCCTCGGATGCGGTGGTGTTTCCTGCCTGTTCGGACGACCCTCGCACACCTCCGGTTGCCCGCGGGCGGGCGCACGCGGGGCGCACGGGGCGCTCACGGGGTGGGCGCGGGCTCGCCGACGGGCACCGGTGCGTCCGACGTGCTCCGACGGCTCAGCCGGCGGACCTGCGGGTCCAGCAGGACGACCGCGCTGAGCACCAGACAGGCGACGGCGCACGCCCAGAGCGCGCCGGACAGGCCGAGCGCCACGGCCGCGGGGCCGGCCAGCGCCGTGCCGACCGGGGCCAGCGAGTAGGAGCCGAGCTCGTCGTACGCGGACACCCGGGAGAACATCTCCTCGGGTATCTCCTGCTGGAGCGCGACCATCCAGTTGACGCTGAAGACGGTGACGCCGGCGCCGGACAGGAACATCGCGACGACCAGCAGCGGCAGCGGCACCTCGGCGGCGAGGGCCACGGCGGGCACGCCGAACAGGAAGACCCCCCAGTTGCCGACCAGCAGGATCCGGCGGGGCCGCCAGCGGGTCATCAACACGCCGGCGGCCACCAGGCCGACGCCGTAGGCGGACATCGCCAGGCCCCAGGCGCCCGCGCCGCCGAGCCGCTCCTTGGCGGCGGTCGGCCCGTACACCGACTCCACCGCGTTGATGCAGGCGACCAGCACGGAGAACTGGAGCACGATCACCCAGAGCCAGCGGCGGGAGGCGAACTCCCGCCAGCCCTCGCGCAGATCGCGCAGCATGCTGGTGCCGGTGGACGCGGGGCCCTGCTCCGGCTCCAGGAAGAAGCGGAGGGCGGCGGCGGCCAGGAAGCACAGCGCGTCCAGGGCGAGCACCCAGCCGGGGCCGACGGCGGCGGTGAGGGCGCCGCCGAGGGCGGCGCCGCCGATCTGGGAGGCGTTGAGGCCCATCCGGAAGACCGCGAAGGCGCGGGCGGCGTGCTCCTGCGGGACGGCCTGCATGATCATGCCGCCGGAGGCGGGGGAGTAGAGGGCGTAGCCGGCCCCGCCGGCCGCGGAGAGCGCCAGCATCTGCCAGAGCCGGACCTCCCCGGTCAGCACCAGGGCGGCCAGGACGGCCTGGGAGACCCCGCTGAACACATTGGCGGCGACCATGATCAGGTGGCGCGGCAGCCGGTCGGCGAGGGTGCCGCCGACCACCATGAGCAGCACGGTGGGCACCAGCCGGGCGGCGGTGACGTAGCCGACCTCGGTGGTGGTGCCGCCGGTGCCGAGCACGGCGAAGGCGGTGGCGATGGGGGCGCCGGCGTTGCCGAGGCCGCTGATCACGGTGGCGGCGGTCTGGATGCGGAAGTTGCGGCTCGCCCAGGCGAAGCGGCGCGGGGACGGGAGTGGGGTCGGCACCCGGAGACTATGCCGTGGGGCCGTACGGGTGTCCATCCGGTTTACCCGCCCGGAGGCCCGGAGCGTGGGGTTTCGGCCGAGACGGCCCGATCGGCCGAGGCGCCCCCCTCAGCCGAGGTGGCCCCAGAGGAAGGTGAGGGTCCGGCGCCAGGCGATCCGGGCCTGGAGCGGGTCGTGGGTGCCGATCAGGTTCTCGTCGTTCATGAAGGCGTGCCCGGCCGGGTAGAAGTGGATCTCCGGGCGGACGTCGGTGGCCTCGCCGATCCGGATCGCCGCCTCGTCCACGGCGGCCATCGGGATCGAGCCGTCCAACTCGCCGAAGTGGCCGAGCACATGGGCGGTCAGTCCGCGGTAGTCGAAGTCCGGATCGGGCGGCAGGCCGTAGAACGGGACCACGGCGGCCACCTTGTCGCCGGCCCGGGCGGCCAGCAGCAGGGCGAAGCCGCCGCCCATGCAGAAGCCGACCACGCCGACCGCGTCGCCGACCACGCCGTCCAGGGCGAGCAGGTGGTCGACGGCCCCGGCCAGGTCCTCCACCGCCCGGTCGACCGGGAGCTCGCGCTTGAACCGGGCGGCCTCGGCGCCGTCGTGGGTGGTGGCGCCGCCGAACAGGTCGGGGGCCAGGACGGTGAACCCCTCGGCGGCGAAGCGGTCGGCCATGTCGGCGATGTGCGAGGTGAGCCCCCACCATTCCTGCACCACCACCAGGCCCGGCCCGACCCCCTGCGGCGGGCGGGCCAGGTAGCCGTGCGCGGTGCGGCCGTTGCTCGGGAAGGTGACGTTCTGCCGGGAGCCGCCCTCGTCAGGCATGGCTTCCTCTCGGTGGGTCGGGCCGCGTGCGGCGGGTGTTCGGCGGGGCGGGCCGGGTCAGCCCATCTCCTCCAGGGCACGGCCCTTGGTCTCCTTGATGCAGAAGACCACGAACGGGACGGAGAGCAGGGCGAAGGCCGCGTAGATGACGTACGTCGCCGAGAGGTTCCAGTCGGCGAGGTCCGGGAAGCTGACGGTGATCGCCCAGTTGGCGATCCACTGCGCCGAGGCGGCGACGGACAGCGCCAGCGCGCGGATCCGGTTGGGGAACATCTCGCCGAGCAGGACCCAGACCACCACGCCCCAGGAGAAGGCGAAGCAGAGCACGAAGACGTGCGCCGCGATCAGGGCGACGGTGGCGTGGGTGTTGTCCAGGGTGGCGGTGCTGCCGGTGCCCTCCCGGTAGGAGAACGCCCAGGCGGCGGTGCCCAGCGCGGCCGCCATGCCGATCGAGCCCGCCAGGGCGAGCGGCTTGCGGCCGATCCGGTCCACCAGGGCCATCGCGATCACCGTGCCGATCACGTTGATGATCGAGGTGGAGAGGCTGATCAGCAGCGAGTTGGACTCGTTGATGCCGACCGACTGCCACAGGAACGACGAGTAATAGAAGATCACGTTGATGCCGACGAACTGCTGGAACACCGAGGCGCCGATGCCGACCCAGACGATCGGCAGCAGGCCGAAGCGGCCGCCGAGCAGGTCCTTGAGCCGGGGCTTGTGGGCGGACTCCAGCACCGCGCGGATCTCCGCCACCCGGGCGTCCAGGTCCACGCCCTCGCCCTCGACCTCCGCCAGCACCTTGCGGGCCTGCTCCTCGCGGTGGTCGGCGATCAGGAAGCGCGGCGACTCCGGGATGGCGAGCGCCATCAGCCCGTACACCAGGGCCGGGATGGCCTCGACACCGAGCATCCACTGCCAGGCCTGGATGCCGCCGAGGTGGTTGGTGGACTCGCCGCCGGCGGCCTGGTTGAGCGCCCAGTTGGCGAGCTGGGAGACGGTGATGCCGAGCACGATCGCCATCTGCTGGAAGGAGGCGAGCCGGCCGCGGTAGGCGGTCGGGGCGACCTCGGCGATGTAGGTGGGGGCGATCACCGAGGCGATGCCGATCGCGATGCCGCCGACCACGCGCCAGGCGGCGAGGGTCTCGATGTTCGGCGGGAACATCGAGCCGATGCCGCTGGCCGCGAACAGCGCGGCGGCCAGCAGCATCGTGCGGACCCGGCCGAGGTGGTCGGCGAGCCGGCCGGCGAGCACCGCCCCCACGGCCGAGCCGAGCAGGGCGATGGCCACCACGAAGGCGGTGGTGCCGTGGCCCACCGCGAAGTGCTTCTGGATGCCCGTCACGGCACCGTTGATCACCGCGCTGTCGTAGCCGAACAGGAAGCCGCCCATGGCGGCGGCCGCCGAGATGAACACCACGTGGCCGAGGTGGGCCTCACCGGCCGCCCGTTGGCTGTTGACTGAGGACACGCGCGCTCCCGGGGGTCGACGGGCCCGCTCCGACGCCGAGTGGGCAGGGCTCGTCTCACATTCGAGCAGCGCGGCGGCCGACCTGCCCGAGTTGGCGGCCGACCGGGTGATCCGGGGTCAGCCGGTGGCGTGCGGCCCGTCGGTGCGCCGTCCGGTGGTGCGCGGGAGGTCGGAGCGCGGGGCGTTGTCCGGGGGGCCGGCGGGGCCCTGCGGTGCGGTGCGCGGCCCGTCGGTGCGCCGCCGGTGACGGCGGAGCAACTGGGCGCGGGCGGCGGCGTACTGGTCCCGGCCGCGCCCCGGGCCGTCGGCGCGCTCGGCGAGCCGGTCGGCGATCGCGTACTGTGCCTCGGCCGGCTTCTTGTCGTCGTACTTGAACTTGGCCCGCACCTCGTCGACGGTCAGCCGGAGCGCGCGCAGCCCGGGCAGCTGCCGGGCCAACTCGCCCTCGCCGGGCACCACCCGGACCTCCGGCGTCTCCGGCTGGAAGTGCGCCAGCTGGCGGTTGAGGATCTCCGCCTTGCCGGCCGCGGACTCCACCACCTCGGCGGTGCAGTGGAAGTGGACGGAGGCGTAGTAGCTGGTGGGTGTGCCCGGTGCGCCGCGCCAGTGGCCCGGCGCGAAGGCGTAGCCGTCGGTGACCGCGAGGGTGACCTTCGGGTCGGCCCGGACGGCGGCCAGCAGCGGGTTGGGCGCGGCGAGGTGGAGCAGGATCTCGCCGTGTTCGACGTCCAGCAGGAAGTGGGTCGGGACCAGCACCGGGCCCTCGCCGGGGCCGCCGTTGGCGGCGAGCAGGCCGAAGTCGCGGCCCTCGGCGAGCCAGGCCCGCCACTCGGCCTCGTCGCCGCGGTCCCAGGATCTGATCAGCACGAGTGCGCCTCCCGTCAGCGGGGGTAGCCGCGCAGGTGCGCGGGGAGCGGGACGGTGGTGCCGGGGTGCGGCTCGGGGGTGCCGTGCACCGCGGTGACCGGGATCAGGCCGGACCAGTACGGCAGGTCGACGTCCTCCGGGTCGTCGTCGGCGCCGTCCTCGCGGGTCTTGGCCGAGACCTCGTCCAGCTCCAGCCGGAGGACGGCGGTGGCGGCGAGCTCCTTGGCGTTGGCCGGACGGACCTCGGCGGAGCGCCCCGGTATCGCGTGGTCGACCAGGGCGGCGAGCGCGACGTCCAGCTCCTCGGGGTCGGTGACCTGGTGCGCAGTGCCGTGGGCGACCACCGAGCGGAAGTTCACGGAGTGGTTGAACGCGGACTTGGTCAGCACCAGCGCGTCGACCTGGGTGACGGTGACGCAGACCGGCATGCCCTGCTCGCCGGAGGCGTTGCGCATCGGGCGGCTGCCGGTGGAGCCGTGGACGTAGAGCCGGCCGCCGACCCGGGCGAAGATCGTCGGCAGCACCACGGGGGCGCCGTCGACCACGAAGCCGAGGTGGCAGATGTAGGCACTGTCGAGGATGGCGTGGATCGCCTCCTGCTCCCAGGTGGCCCGGTCCCGGTAGCGGGTGGGGGTGGTCCTGGCGGTGCGGGAGTAGCTGGGCGACCCTTCCGGGGTGGCTGACATGACATCCTCTATGTACTAGTGCATAATTTGCTTTGTGCTAGGAGACTATCCGCTGAAGGGTCGACGCGCCAGCGAAATCGCGGCCCACATCGAGCAGGGCGTGAGCAGCGGGCGACTCGCCCCCGGAACCGCCCTGCCCCCGCTGCGCGACCTCGCCGCCGAACTGGGGGTCAACCCCAACACCGTCGCCGCGGCCTACCGGCTGCTGCGCGACCGCGGCGTGATCGAGACCGCCGGCCGCAAGGGCAGCCGCATCCTGCCCAGGCCCGCGCTCACCCCGCGCGACCAGATCCGCATCCCCGTCCCGCCGCACGCCCGCGACCTGTCCACCGGCAACCCCGACCCGGCCCTGCTGCCCGACCTCGCCCCGGCCCTCGCGGCCGCCGCCGAATCCGCGCGCACCGACCCGGTGCTGTACGGGCACGCCGACGTCGACCCGCAGCTGCTCGCGCTCGCCCGCGCCTCCTTCGAGGCCGACGGCCTGCCCGGCGGCCCGATCGCCGTCGCCTCCGGCTCGCTGGACACCATCGAACGGATCCTCGAGGCCCGGCTGCGCCCCGGCGACGCGGTGGCCGTCGAGGACCCGGGCTGGGGCAGCCTGCTCGACCTGCTGCCCGCGCTGGGCCTGAAGCAGGTGCCCGTCCGGCTGGACGACGAGGGCCCGCTGCCGGAGGCGCTGGCCGCCGCGCTGGCCGAGGGCGTCCGGGCCGTGGTGGTCACCAGCCGGGCGCAGAACCCGACCGGGGCGGCGCTCACCGCGCGGCGGGCCGAGGCGCTGAAGGCCGTACTGGCCGAGCACCCCGGGGTGCTGCTGATCGAGGACGACCACGGGCACGGCATGGTCGACCAGCCGTACCACCCGCTGGTCGGCCCCGGCACCCGGAACTGGGCGGTGGTGCGCTCGGCGGCCAAGGCGTACGGGCCGGACCTGCGGGTCTCGGTGGCGGTCGGCGACGCGGAGACGATCGGGCGGGTGGCCGGCCGGCTGCGGCTGGGCGCCGGCTGGGTCAGCCACCTGCTGCAGCGCACCGTCGCGGAGCTGTGGCGCGGCGACGCCGCGCCGGCGGACCGGGTGGCCGCCGCGTACCGGGCCCGGCGCGACGCGCTGCTGGGCGAGCTGGCGGCCCGTGGGATCGCGGCGCACGGGCGGAGCGGGCTGAACGTCTGGGTGCCGGTGCCGGACGAGACCTCGGTGCTGGCGGCCCTGGTACAGCGCGGCTGGGTCGCGGCGCCCGGCGCGCGGTACCGGATCCAGTCGCCGCCCGGGCTGCGGTTCACCACGGCGCGGCTGGAGGCGGCGCAGGCGCGGGAGCTGGCGGAGGACCTGGCGGCGGTGCTGGGGGCGGGCGGGGGCGGGTCGCGGCTGGTGTGAGCCCGTGGGCCGGTGCGCCGTGGGCCGGGTGGGGCAGGTGTGGCGGGTGTGAACCCCGGGCGGCATCCGGTCGTCGCCCGCCCGCCTGGTCTGAACCCGGCGGTAACAAAAGCGGAAACCTCCCGCAGATGCCTAGCGGTGGCGAGCGCGGGCATGTCATCTTTCATCGCGCCACCGGCCGGCGGCCCACCCTCACCCAGGCATCCTCCCGTTCCCCATTCCTCGGGAGGATCGAGCCGCAGGAGTTCCGCAGTGCCCGAGAACTGTTCGAGCATGACCCGCAACACCCGCAGCACCCGCAGTACCCGTCGTCCCGGCCGGCGGCTGCTGGCCGCAGCCCTCGCGCTCCCGCTCGTCGTCGCGGGCCTGGCCGTCGCCTCGCCGGCCTCCGCCGCACCGGCCGCACCGGCCGCCGTGCCGTCCGGGCCCACCGCCAGCGTCACGCTCGGCGACAGCTACATCTCCGGCGAGGCCGGCCGCTGGAAGGGCAACTCGGCCGGCACCAGCGGCAGCCGCAACGGCACCGACCGGGCCTGGACCGGCAGCGCGTACGACGCCTCGCGGGTCTACGGCGCCACCGCCGCGAGCGGATGCGACCGCTCGGACGTCTCCGAGGTGCTCAGCGCCTCGACCGGGGCCCAGAACGAGATCGACCTGGCCTGCTCCGGAGCCGTCAGCGCGAACGTCTTCCGCGCCTCCAACGGCGGCCAGTCGCTCAAGGGCGAGGCCCCGCAGGCCGACCAACTCGCCACCGTGGCACGGCAGAACAACGTCAAGCTGATCACCCTGTCGATCGGCGGCAACGACCTGGGCTTCTCGGACGTCATCTCCACCTGCGTGAAGGACTACCTGGTCTGGTACTCCTACTGCCACTACTCCGCGCAGTCCCAGATCGACGACAGGATGCCCGCCGCGATGGCCGGGGTCGGCAAGGCGGTCGACGAGGTCCGCGCGGTGATGGCCGACGCCGGCTACGCGCAGTCGGACTACCGCCTGGTGCTGCAGTCCTACCCGTCGCCGATCCCGCGCGGCGCCGAGATGCGCTACCCGGAGAGCGGCTGGACCCGCTCCAACACCGGCGGCTGCCCGTTCTGGGACGGGGACGCCGACTGGGCCCGCGACTCCATGGTGCCGCAGATCTCCCGGGCGCTGGCGGGCGTCGCCGCTGCCAAGGGCGCGCAGTTCCTGGACCTGTCGGACATGCTGCAGGGCCGCGAGGTCTGCTCGACGGCCACCAAGCAGCCGACCGCGAGCACCGGCCCGTCCGCGACCACCAGCGAGTGGGCGCGCTTCCTGGACGGCGGGCTCAACTCCACGCAGGGCGTGCTGCAGGAGTCGATGCACCCCAACTACTACGGCCAGCAGGCGGTCGGGCGCTGCCTGACGCTGCTGTGGGCGCGTCCGAGCGGTGACTACGCGTGCCGCAACACGGCCGGGCAGGACGCGGGCGGGATGTACCTCACCGCTCGGTGACCGCGCGCCCGACGGCGCGCCGACCGCGTGACACGGCGCCCCCGCAGCCTCGGCCACGGGGGCGCCGTACGGCCGTCGCTCAGCCCTTGGCGAGCAGCGACTGGGCGTGCGCGCGGACCTGGTCCTTCGTCAAGTACGCGTCGGTGTACTCGAAGTCCTGCAGGCGGGCGGGCTGGCGGGCGAGGAAGCCGGTGCGGACGAAGTCGTCGCCCGCGGTCGCGTTGAGCAGCCAGTTGGCGCCCACCCGGAACTTGGCCGCGTTGGTCCGCATCGCCATCAGGTGGTAGCCGCGCGCCACCAGCTGGGCGGGCACCCCGCGCAGCTCCACGCCGAGCGGCTTGGAGACCGCGTCCTTGCCGCCGAGGTCGACGACCAGGCCCAAGTCCTTGTGGTAGTACGGCTCCAGGGGGCGGCCGTGGAGCGAGGCGATCAGGTTGTTCGCGACCGCGCGGCCCTGGCGGGCGGAGTGCTGGGCGGTCGGCGGGCAGACCGCGCCGTCGCCCTTGGCGAGGTCGGGGACGGCGGCGGCGTCGCCGATCGCGAACACGCCCTCGAACTGCGGCACCCGCATCTCCGCCGTCACGGCGAGCCGGCCGCGGACCGTCTCGGCGTCCAGGGTGCCGATCAGCGGGCTCGCGGCCACGCCGGCGGTCCAGATCAGGGTGCGGCAGGGGAGCACCCGGCCGTCGGTGAACTTGACGGTCTCGGCGCCGACCTCGGCCACCGAGACACCCAGCGACACCTCGATGCCGCGCTCGCGCAGCACCTCCAGGGCGGCCTCGCCGAGCGGATCGCCCAGCTCCGGCATCAGCTTCGGGGCGATGTCGATCAGGTGCCACTTGATCTGCCGGGCGTCCAGGCGCGGGTAGCGGTGGGCGGCGGCGGTGGTCAGGCGCTGGAGGCAGGCGGCCGTCTCGGTGCCCGCGTAGCCGCCGCCGACGACCACGAACTGGAGCCGGGACTCGCGCTCCTTCTGGTCCAGGGTGGCGGAGGCGAGGTCGAGCTGGGCGATCACGTGGTCGCGGACGTAGGCCGCCTCGGCGAGCGTCTTCATGCCGCGGGCGTAGTCGGTGAGGCCGGGGATGTCGAAGGTGCGGGTGACGCTGCCGGGGGAGAGCACCAGGTAGTCGTACTTCTGCGCGACCACCTCGTCGGTGATCTTGCGGACGACGCACACCTTGGAGGCCGGGTCCACGCCGATGGCCCCGCCGGGGACGATGTGGGTGCGGCGCAGCGAGCGGCGCAGGGAGACGGCCACGGACTGCGGGGTCAGGACGCCGGCCGCGACATGGGGGAGGAGGGGGAGGTAGAGCTGGTAGCTGAACGGCGTGACCAGCGAGATCTCGGCCTCCGACGGTGACAGCTTGTGTTCGAGTCGGCGGGCGCACTCCAGGCCGGCGAAGCCACCGCCCACGATCAGGATCCGAGGTCGTTCCATCGCTCATCCCTTTGCCGTGAAGGTCCCCATTACTGTCCGCCACACTCGCACGGAGCAGCGGGGGCTGCCACCGGGATGGGGCCGTGGGGGTGGGGGAGAGCGGCGGTGCGGCGGTGGGGGAGCAGCGCGGCGGGTGGGGGAGAGGGGCGGCGCGGCGGTGGGGTCGGAGCGGGCGGGGTGGCGACACCGATAGGCTGTTGGCCGTGCTACCCGAGGTGACGGCGATCCGGTACGTGACGCCACTGCGAGAAGGCGGCTCGATGCCGGGCCTGGTCGAGGCCGACGATCGGCGGCTGTACGCGCTGAAATGGGTCGGTGCGGCGCAGGGCCGCAAGGCGTTGGTCGCGGAGGTGCTGGCCGGGGAACTCGGTCGGCGGCTCGGGCTGCCGGTGCCGGAGCTGGTGACGGTCGACCTGGACCCGGTGCTCGCGCGCAGCGAGCCGGACCACCAGGTCCAGGACCAGATGCGGGCCAGCGGCGGGACCAACCTCGGGATGGCCTTCGTCAGCGGCGCGCTCAACTTCGACCCGCTCTGCTTCGAGGTGGAGCCGGAGCTCGCCGGGCAGGTGCTCTGGTTCGACGCGCTGATCGGCAACGTCGACCGCTCCTGGCGCAATCCCAACCTGTTGGTGGCCACCGGTGGGCTGCGGCTGATCGACCACGGCGCGAGCCTGATCTTCCACCACAACTGGCCGGGCGCCGCCTCCTGGGTCCGCCGTCCGTACGACGCCTCCGACCACGCGCTGCTGCGGGCCAGGCCGGACCTGGCGGCGGCCGACAAGGCGCTCGCGCCGCTCGCCGAGGCGGCGATCGAGGGCGCGGTGGCGCAGATCCCCGAGGTCTGGCTGGTGGACGAGTTCGGCTTCGACTCGCCCGACGAGGTGCGCGCCGCGTACCGTGCCCAGCTGACCGAGCGACTGGCCGGTCCGCGCGACTGGCTGCCGGAGGTGCCCGCATGACCGAGCCCGCGCTGTCCGCGCTGCCGGCCACCGTCGAACTGCACGACTACGAGTACGCCGTGATCCGCGCGGTGCCGAGGGTCGAGCGCGGCGAGTGCGTCAACGTCGGGGTGCTGCTGTACTGCCGGCAGAGCTCGCACCTGGCGGCCCGTACCCATCTGGACCAGGCCCGGCTGCTGGCGCTGGACCCGGTGGCGGACGTCCAGGGCGTGCGGCGGGCGCTGCACGGGATCGAGGCGGTCTGCCACGGCGGGCCGCAGGCCGGTCCGGCGGCGGGGGACAGCCCCGGGCAGCGGTTCCGCTGGCTGACCGCGCCGCGCAGTGCGATCGTCCAGCCGGGGCCCGTGCACACCGGGCTGACCGCGGATCCGGAGGCGGAGCTGCGGCGGTTGTTCGACCAGCTGGTGCTCTGACACCGGGGGCCGGGGCGGTTCGTCGACGGTTGCCCTGGTCAAAGCTTGAGATACTGAAGCACCTGGCCGTACGCTGGCCCCATGGGTTCGACAGCGACGACGACCGTACCGACCAACGCCGAGTTGATGGAGGCGTTGGCCGCCGTCGGTGCCGCGTACTTCCAGGACTTCGCGGCGGCCGCGGCCCGGCACGGGCTCTCCTCCTCGCAGGCCAAGGCGCTGGGCGCGGTGCAGGAGCCGGTGCCGATGCGGGCGCTGGCCGGGCGGCTGGGCTGTGACGCGTCGAACGTCACCGGGATCGTGGACCGGCTGGAGTCGCTGGGTCTGGCCAACCGGGAGGCGGCGGCCGGTGACCGCCGGGTGAAGATCGTGGTGATCACGGCCGAGGGCCGGGAGATCCTCAACCGGATCCGCGGCGAGATGGCCCGGACCCACCAGGCCTTCGAGGCGATGGACGACGAGCAGCGGATCGCGCTGCACTCCATCTGCGCCCAGGTGCTGCCGGTGCTGGCCGGCCGTACGGGCGGCGCGCAGTAGCGCGCGCAGAAGAGAACGCGCCGCCCGCGCCGCCCGCGCGCCGTCCCGGTCAGAGCAGCCCGGCGAGTTCCGGTGGCAGCGGCCGGTGGTGGAGCAGGGTGAGTGAGCGGGTGGTCCGGGTCAGGGCGACGTAGAGGTCGCGCGGGGCGAGTCCGGCCGGCTCGACGACGACCACCGCGTCGAACTCCAGCCCCTTGGCGTCCGCGACGGTGAGCGCGTCCAGCTCGGCCGCCAGGGTGTCCGGGGCGATCACGCCCAGGGTGCCCGGGCCGCCGGGCAGCCGGGTGAGCGCCGCGGCGAAGTCGCCGTCCGGGACGGGGATGGCGCGGGGCCGCTCGGCGCCCGGGCGGATGGACTCGGGCGGCCGGTGGTCGGGCAGGGCGGTGCGCAGCACGGCGGTGGCGAGGGCCATGACGGGCTCCGGCGTGCGGTAGTTGACGGTCAGCCGTTCCTCGCGCCAGCGGCCGGGCAGGTGCGGGTCGAGCATGTCGGCCCAACCGCGGGCGCCGGCGGGCGATCCGGTCTGGGCGAGGTCTCCCACGATGGTGAGCGAGCTGGTCGGGACGCGCCGCAGGACGGCGCGCCAGGCCATCGCGGACAGCTCCTGCGCCTCGTCCACGACGACGTGGCCGTACGCCCAGGTGCGGTCGGCGGCGGCGCGTTCGGCGGTGGAGCGGTACGGGCCGTTGTCACGGAAGCGCTCGGCGAGGGCGGCGGAGTCCAGCAGGGCGTCGTCGGTCTGCCCGGTGATGGTCAGCACGCCCTGGGCGAAGGCGAGTTCGTCCGGGTCGTCGTCGGTCGGGGCGGATTCCCGTGTCGTGCCGAGGAGTTCGGCGGCCTCGTCGAGCAGTGGGACGTCCTCGACCGTCCAGTCCGAGCCGGGCGGGCGGAGCAGGGCGGATGCCTGGTCGGGGGCCGTCTCGGTGAGCAACTCCCGGTCGGTGAGCATTCGTTCGATCAGTTGCCGGGCGGTGAGCCGGGGCCAGAGCGGGTCGAGCGCGGCGCGGACGTCCGGCCGTTCCCACAGCTCGCGCGGGGCGTAGTGGGCCTCCTCGTCGTCGTACGGGCGGCCGAGGGTGAGCGCCTGGGCGATGGCGAGGGCGTCGAGCAGGGTGCTCAGGTAGAAGCCGCGGGCCCGGTTGTGCGGCAGCCGCAGGCCTCGGGCGGCGTCCCGGGCCTCGGCGCAGGTCCGGGCGGAGACCCGCAGCCCGTCGCCGAGGTCCAGGCCGTCGGCGGGGGCCGTCTGGTGGGCGGCCAGGGCGCGGCGGAGCACCCCGGCCATCCAGGGGCCGCCCTTGGCCAGGGCGGCGGCCGGCGCGTCGGTGCGGGTGGCGGTGACGCCGGGGAGGAGCTCGCCGACGGTGCGCAGCACCACCTCGGTCTCGCCGAGGGCGGGCAGCACCTGGTCGATGTACCGCAGGAAGCCGGGGTTGGGGCCGATCACCAGCACGCCCCGGCGCTCCAGTGCGGCGCGGTGGGTGAACAGCAGGTAGGCGGCGCGGTGCAGGGCGGCCAGCGTCTTGCCGGTGCCGGGGCCGCCCTGGACCACCAGGGCGCCGGGCAGCGGGGAGCGGATCACCCGGTCCTGCTCGGCCTGGATGGTGGCGACGGCGGTGCCCATCCGGCCGGTGCGCTCGCGGCCGAGGGCGGCGAGCAGTGCGGCCTCGCCGACCAGGCCGCGCCGGCCGGACTCGTCCAGCCCGGCGAGGTCGAGCGCCTCGTCGTCCAGCCCGGTGAGGGTGCGTCCCCGGGTGTGCAGGTGGCGGCGGCGCACGACCGGGCCCGGACGGGCGGGGGTCGCGGTGTAGAAGGGGCGGGCGGCCGGGGTGCGCCAGTCGAGCAGCAGCGGTTCGTACGCGTCGTCGGTCAGGCCGGTGCGGCCGATGTAGTGGACGGTGCCGTCGCGCTCGTCGAGGCGGCCGAAGCACAGGCCGCGTTCGACCGCGTCCAGCCGGGCCGCGTGGCGGGCGGCCTCGCGGGCGCGCACCTCGCGTTCCAGCCGGGCCTGGTGGGTGCCGCCGGGGGCGGCTCCGTCGTGGGCGCCGTCGGCGGTGCGGCGGGCCCGTTCGCGCACCGTGTCGAGCCGGGAGTAGAGCCGGGTGAGGCGGGCCTGCTCGGTGCGCAGGGCCGCGGCGAGGGCGTCGCCGGGGTTTCCCGGGACCACTGGATGTTCGCTCATCGGTGTGGTATCCTTGCGGTGAGAAGGTTGCGGTGCGCCATCTGAAAGGCGCTCAATTGACCCAGCCTACCCCGGCCGCCGACGTTCGGCGTGACCTCGGCTGTTACTCTTGCGAAGCGTGAGCGCGAAGCCCCAGATCCCCAATGTCCTGGCCTCCCGGTACGCCTCGGCGACCCTGGCCCAGCTGTGGTCCCCCGAGCACAAGGTGGTCCTCGAGCGCCACCTGTGGCTCGCCGTCCTGAAGGCCCAGCAGGACCTCGGCGTCGAGGTGCCGGCCACCGCCGTCGCCGACTACGAGCGGGTGATCGACCAGGTCGACCTCGGCTCGATCGCCGCCCGTGAGCGGGTCACCCGCCACGACGTCAAGGCCCGGATCGAGGAGTTCAGCGACCTCGCCGGGCACGAGCAGATCCACAAGGGAATGACCTCCCGGGACCTGACCGAGAACGTCGAGCAGCTCCAGATCCGCCAGTCCCTGGAGCACGTGCGCGACCGCACGGTGGCCGTCCTGGTGCGTCTGGCCAAGCTGTCCGCCCAGCACTCCGAGCTGGTCATGGCCGGCCGCTCGCACAACGTGGCCGCGCAGGCCACCACCCTGGGCAAGCGGTTCGCGTCGATCACCGACGAGCTGCTGGTCGCCTTCCGCCGCCTGGAGGAGCTGATCGCCCGCTACCCGCTGCGCGGGATCAAGGGCCCGGTCGGCACCGCCCAGGACATGCTGGACCTGCTCGGCGGCGACACCGACAAGCTGGCCGAGCTGGAGCGCCGGGTCGCCGGGCACCTCGGCTTCGAGAACGTGCTGACCAGCGTCGGCCAGGTCTACCCGCGCTCGCTGGACTTCGAGGTGCTCACCGCCCTCGTCCAGCTGGCCGCCGCGCCGTCCAGCCTGGCCAAGACCATCCGCCTGATGGCCGGCCACGAGCTGGTCACGGAGGGCTTCAAGGAGGGCCAGGTCGGCTCCTCCGCGATGCCCCACAAGATGAACACCCGCTCCTGCGAGCGCGTCAACGGCCTGGCCGTCATCCTGCGCGGCTACGCCTCGATGACCGGCGAGCTGGCCGGCGACCAGTGGAACGAGGGCGACGTCTCCTGCTCGGTGGTGCGCCGGGTCGCGCTGCCGGACGCGTTCTTCGCCTTCGACGGCCTGCTGGAGACCTTCCTGACCGTCCTCGACGAGTTCGGCGCCTTCCCCGCCGTGATCGAGGCCGAGCTGGACCGCTACCTGCCGTTCCTCGCCACCACGAAGGTGCTGATGGGCGCGGTGCGCGCGGGCGTCGGCCGGGAGACCGGGCACGAGGTCATCAAGGAGCACGCCGTCGCCTCCGCGCTGGCGATGCGCGCGGGCGCCCGGGAGAACGAGCTGCTGGACCGGCTGGCCGCCGACGAGCGGATCCCGCTGGACCGGGCCGCGCTGGACGCGCTGCTGGCCGACCGGCTGTCCTTCACCGGCGCGGCCGGTGCCCAGGTCGCCGAGGTCGTCCGCCAGGTGGAGGCCGTCGCGGCCGCCTACCCGGAGGCCGCCAAGTACGCGCCGGCCGACATCCTCTGACGTTCGGTCAGTTCAGAGTCGAGGGCCCTGCCGCCGGACCGGTGGCGGGGCCCTCGCTCGTCGTGGGGACGTGGCCGGGGTCGAGCGGCGGGGCGGTGGGTCCGCACGGCCAGTCGCAGTTCGGCTCGGCCACCGGCTGCTCCTCGGGGGCGAGCACATTGCCCCGTACGGTCGCGGCCGCGATCAGCCCGCCGGCCACCAGGAGGCCCGCGCAGATCAGCATCGCGGTGTGGAAGGCGGAGTCGACCGCGGAGGGCACCCGGTAGGCGTCGCCGCTCAGCCCGGCCAGCGCCGGCAGGGCGGCCACCGCGAGCAGGCCGGCCGCGCGGGCGGCGGCGTTGTTGACCCCGCTGGCGATGCCGGCGTGCCGGACCTCGACGGCGGCCAGCACGGTCGCCGTCAGCGGCGCGACCAGCAGCGTCATCCCGCAGCCCAGCACCGTGACGGCGGGCAGCACGTCCACCCAGTACGAGGAGCCGGGGCCGATGCGCAGCATCAGCAGCACCCCGGCGGCGCACAGCAGGGGGCCGACGGTCAGCGGGACGCGCGGGCCGATCCGTTTGCCGAGGCGCCCGGCGCGCGCGGACAGCGCCAGCATCAGCACGGTGATCGGCACCAGGGCGAAGCCCGACACCAGCGGCGAGAACCCGGACACGATCTGGAGCTGCACCACCAGCAGGAAGAAGACGCCGCTGAACGCCGCGTACACGCACAGGGTGACCAGGTTCACCGCGGTGAACAGCCGGGAGGAGAACAGCCCGAGCGGCAGCATCGGTTCGGGAGCGCGGCGCTCGACGGCCACGAAGGCGACGCCGAGCGCCACCCCGATCACCCCGCTGACCCAGACCGCCGGGGACAGGCCCTCGCCGGCCGCGGTCAGCGCGTAGGTGATCGCGCCGAGCGCGAGGGCGGCGAGCACGGCGCCGAGCACGTCGAAGCGGCCGGTGGCGGCCTCGTCCCGGGTCTCCGGCACCGACCGGGTGGTCACCGCGATCACGGCGGCGGCGAGCGGCAGGTTCAGCAGGAAGATCCAGCGCCAGCCGGGGCCGTCCACCAGCCAGCCGCCGAGGAAGGGGCCGATCGCGGCGGACACCCCGCCGAGGCCGGACCAGAGCCCGACCGCGGCCGAGCGGTCGTCGGGGTGGAAGACGGCCTGGAGCATGGCGAGCGAGCCGGGGGTGAGCAGCGCCCCGCCGATGCCCTGGACGGCGCGGGCGGCGATCAGCACGTGGATGTTCGGCGCCGCGGCGCAGGCCGCGGAGGCGATGGCGAACCAGACCACGCCGATCAGGAAGACCTTGCGCCGCCCGTACCGGTCGCCGAGCGCGCCGCCGAGCAGGATCAGGCCCGCCAGGGTGAGCAGATAGGCGTTCAGAGTCCATTGCAGGGACGCCAGGGAGGCGCCGAGGTCGGCGCCGATCCGGGGCAGGGCGACGTTCACGACGGTGCCGTCGAGCATCGCCATGCTGGAGCCGAGCACGGTCGCCAGTAGTACCCAGCGACCCTGCGCGGTGCCCAGGCGCAGGGTGCCGGCCTCGGAGGTGGCCACGGGCGAATCCTGCGCTGCCGGGGCGCACGTGACAAGGGTCACCGGTGGGTGTGTTGACGGTCGGCGGTGCGTGAACGGGTGGCTGCGTTCCGTCGCCGATCTCGGCGCAGGGTCGTGGATCAGTGGCGGGGGGTGAATGGGTTGTGTACGCACCGTGGGGTCCGGTCTGCGGAGGGTCACCGGAACGGGGGAGATGGTTGCCCTTTCAAGAGATCGACATTGCTTCACCCGAACGGATGGGTTTTAGTTCAGCGACCGCCCGGCCAGTCCGGACGGATCCACCGGGTGGAACGCCGAGTCCTGCCGCTGCCCGGTGGTTCGAAACGAACTCTGTACGGCAGGAGCGGGGGACCCACAGGTAAGTCGCCGGACCGGAGTTCGCGCCTCAGGGCGCGGGCGTCCAGGACCGGCTAGGGGTGAAGCCGCGCATGCGGCCGGGCAACTCCAGCCCGAACCCGACAGCTCACCTCGCAGGCGTCGGAGAGGAAAATTCCATGCCTGCTCAGGCTCGTCGTATCGCCCTGCCCCGCGCCGCCCGAATCGGCATCGCGACCGCCGTCACCGGTGTCTCCTTCGCCCTCCCGCTCGTCACCGCGGTGAGCGCCCAGGCCCACACCGTTCCGGCCGCCCCGGCCGCGCAGGCCGCCGCCTCCACGGACGCCAAGCCGGCCGCGCCGGCCGCTGCCCCGGCCACCCCGGCCGCGCAGGAGAGCTACCGCGTCGTCAGCGGAGACACCCTGTCCAAGATCGCCGACGCCAAGAACGTCGAGGGCGGCTGGCACGCGCTGTACGAGCAGAACCGCTCGGTCGTCGGTGCCGACCCGAACCTGATCTTCCCGGGCCAGCAGCTCGCGCTGTCGGGCCACGCCGCCGCGCCGGCCGCCGACGCCGCCCCGGCCAAGCCGGCCGCCCCGGCGAAGCCCGCCCAGCCGGCCGCCCCGGCGACCCAGGCCGCCAAGCCGCAGGCCCAGGTCCAGGTGAAGACCGAGGCCGCCAAGCCGTCCGCCCAGCTCCAGACCCAGCTGCAGGTCGCCGCTCCGGCTGCGGTCGTGACCGCCACTCCGGTCGCCGCCGCCACCTCCGGCTTCGTCGCCCCGCTGGCCAACCCGAGGCTCGGCACCGCCTACGGCGTGGCCGGCTCGATGTGGGCCTCCGGCCACCACACCGGCCAGGACTTCGTCGCCTCCACCGGCACCCCGCTGCGCGCCGTCGCCAACGGCGTCGTGGTCAAGGCCGGCAACGGCGGCGCCTACGGCAACGAGGTCGAGATCAAGCTCGCCGACGGCCACTACGCCGAGTACGCGCACCTCTCCTCGATCGGCGTGAGGATCGGTCAGGCCGTCACCGCCGGCCAGCAGATCGGCCTCTCCGGCGCCACCGGCAACGTGACCGGCCCGCACCTGCACTTCGAGATCCGCAACGGCTCGGAGTACGGCTCGGACATCAACCCGGTCGCCTACCTGCGCGCGCACGGCGTCGCGCTCTGATCCGGGGCCGCTGAGCGCCGAGGGTTTTCGGAACCACCGCTGCTGCGGGGCGAATCGATCCTCCGGGATGGTCATGTCGGGTGACCGCTCGACCGGGTGATCGCCGCACGGCGGACATGGGCGCGGGACACGCCCAGGCCGGCCCGGCCGCACGAGGACCTCCTCGTACGGCCGGGCCGGCCGCTGCCGTTTCCGGGCCCGTCCGGTCGTGCCCCGGCCGTCCGGCGGGTTCCGGAGCGTCGTTCGACCGGTCGAACGCGGCGTCAACCCGACTGCTCCGGAGGGCCGTCGGCCCGATCGCGGGGCTGCTCCGGCGCGCCATGCTGTCGGACGGTCAGCGTCCGGCCGGTCCGGCGGTCGGGCGGGTCCGGGAGGCGAGGAGGCCGGATGGCGGTCCGGAGCGGGGACGTGGCGGGGGAGAAGGCCGGGCGGGAGCGGCCGGGGACGGGCGGCGTCGACCGGCTGAAGGCGGACTCGGTCGGCCTGGTCGGCGTGGTGTTCATGGCGCTCGCCACCGCCGCCCCGATCACCGCGATGACGGGCAACCTGCCGATCATCGTCGGGCAGGGCAACGGCGCCGGCGCGCCCGCCGCGTACGTCGTGGCGACCGTGGTGCTGACGGTGTTCTCGGTCGGGTACGTGGCGATGGCCCGGCACATCACCGCGGCCGGCGCGTTCTACGGCTACGTCTCGCACGGGCTGGGCCGGGTGGTCGGGATGGCCTCGGGGCTGCTCGCGGTGCTGGCGTACGTCGTCACCGAGGCCTCGGCCCTCGGCTTCTTCGCGTACTCGCTGCGCGGGCTGGTCCGTTCGCAGCTGGGGCTGGACCTGGGCTGGGGCTGGTACGCGCTGTTCGGGGCGACGGTGATCGGGGTGATGGCCTGGTTCGACCTGCACCTGACGGCCAAGGTGCTCGGGGTCGCGCTGGTGCTGGAGATCGGGGTGCTGGGGGCGGTCTCGTTCGCGGTGCTGTTCTCCGGCGGCGGGCCGGACGGGATCGTGGTCGGGGCCGTGAACCCGCTGAACGCGCTGAGGGGGGTGGGTGGTTCGGGCGCGGCGGCGGCCGGGCTCGGCCTGTTCTTCGCGTTCTGGTCCTGGGTGGGATTCGAGTCCACCGCGATGTACGGCGAGGAGTCCCGCGACCCCAAGCGGGTGGTGCCGCGGGCGACGCTGGTGTCGGTGATCGGCGTCGGGCTGCTCTACGTCTTCGTGTCCTGGATGATCGTGTCCGGCAACGGCGTCGGGCGGGCGGTCGCGGTGGCGAGCGGCGCCGTGCCGGGCAAGGACGGCAACAGCCTGTTCTTCGACCCGCTCGGCGCGCACCTGGGGGCCTGGGCGGTGAAGGTGTTCCAATGGCTGGTCGTCACCGGCTCGTTCGCCTGCGCGATGGCCTTCCACCAGTGCGCGGCCCGGTACCTGTACGCGATCGGCCGGGAGGGGCTGCTGCACCCGGCGCTCGGCCGCACCCATGCGCGGCACGGTTCGCCGCACGTCGCCTCGGTGGTGCAGTCGGTGATCGCGGTGGGGCTGGTGGCGGGGTTCCTGGCGGCAGGGATGGACCCGTACGTCCACCTGTACACGCTGCTGGCGCTGCTCGGGACGATGGCGATCCTGGTCGTGCAGACGCTCTGCTCCTTCGCCGTGGTCGGGTACTTCCACGTGCGGGGGCGGCACCCGGAGACCGCGCACTGGTTCCGGACGCTGGTCGCACCGCTGGTGGGCGGGGTGGCGATGGCCGGGGTGGTGGTGCTGCTGGTGCTCAACAAGGACGCCGCGGCCGGGGCGGCGGCGCACACGCTGCTGTTCCGGCTGATCCCGTACCTGGTGATCGGGGTGTTCGCGGGCGGGGTCGGGCTGGCGCTGGCGGTGCGCCGTTGGCGGCCGGAGCTGTACGCGCGGATCGGGCGGGTGGTGCTGGAGGACGCGGTCGAGCGGTGACCGGGCGGGTGGTGCTGGGGGCGCGGTCGAGCGGTCACCGGCCGGCGCTCGCGGTGCGCCGGGTTCAGCGCCGGTGGACCGGCAGGCCGTACTGGGCGGCGGCCAGCAGCGCGTGCATCCGGTGGCCGAAGTCCTCGGTGTCCCGGGCCGGTTCGGGGAAGACCAGGCGGACGTCGCGGTGGCCGTGCGGGTGGTCCAGGCGCAGCACCAGGCCGTGGCGGTCCAGGGCGAGCGGGCGGACCTCGGGGTCGTGGGTGAGCACGGCCGGGTCGAGCAGCCGGGTCAGGACGTCGAGCCCCTCGGCGTGGTCGTCGGCGAAGTGGGTGAGCAGCGCGGCCTCGTGCCGGGCCAGCGGGTCGGGGCCGGCGAGCGCGAGGTCGGCGGCGGTGATCGCGCCGGTGCCGTACGGGGTGGCGAGGACGGCGTGGGCGACGTCCACCCGCAGGTGCACGCCGAGGCCGTCGTCGGCGAGGTGGGCCAGGTGGAGCCGGCCGGCCAGGGTGAGGCGGGCGCGGACCCGGTCGCGGACGGCGACGGGGGCGATGTCGGTGACGTCGAGGACGACGGCGAGACCGTCGGTGGCGCCGATGGCGGCCGTGGTGAGCGGGTCGTCCAGGGCGGTGCGCAGGCGCAGCCGGGAGCCGTGCACGGAGACCGGGGTGTTCAGGTGGTGGTGCTCGCCGAGGGCGCGGACGGTGAGCGAGGAGGTCGTGCTGAGCAGGCTGTGGATCCGTTCGGCGGTGGTGGGCTCGGGGACCTCGGTGTCGCCGGTGGGCAGGCTCATGGACGGACCTCCAGTTAGTTAGGTGAGCCTAACCTAATGTGCGGGTGGAGGCGTGGCAAGCAGGCCGCCGGACGGGCGAGGGGCCCGGACGCGACTGCGGCGTCCGGGCCCCTCGGTGCGGCGGTGCGTCAGCCGACGACGGCCTGGGCGTCGATCTCGACCAGCATCGGCTCCTGCGGCAGCTCGACGAAGACGGTGGTGCGGCACGGCTTCACGCCGCCGGGCTTGATGTTCTCGTCGATGAACTCGGCGTAGACCTCGTTCATCAGCGGGAAGTCGGCGCGCTTGGTCAGGTAGACGCGGAACATCACCACGTCCTCGACGGTGGCGCCGCCGGCCTCGACGATGGCCTTGACGTTCTCCAGGGTGCGGCGGGTCTGCGCCTTCACGTCGCCGTGGTGCAGGTACTCGCCGGTGGCCGGGTCCTGCGGGCCCTGGCCGGAGACCTGGAGGATCGGACCCTTGCGGACGCCCTGGGAGAACATCCAGGCGGGAGCGGGGGCGCCGTCGGTGCGGATCTCGGTCTTCTCGCCGTTCCGGAGGTGCTCGGAGGTCATGGGATTCGGATTCCTTAACTGTGTCGACGGTTCGTCAGTTGTGGTCGGGGCGGCCGCAGTCGGCCGAGACGGCGCGGGTGGTGGCGAGCAGCTGCGGGAGCAGGTCCAGCACCTGCTCGTACGGCAGGACGACGTCCGGGACGGAGATCGAGGCGGCGGCCACCACCCGGCCGCTGGCGTCCCGGACGGGTGCGGCCACGCAGTTGATGAAGGCCTCGTGCTCGGCGTGGTCCTGCGCCCAGCCCTGGGCGGCGACCTTCTCCAGCTCGGCGAGCAGGGCCTCGGGGGTGGTCAGGGTGCGCGCGGTGTGCGGGGTGAAGTCGATCCCGGCCACCACCCGGCGCCGCTCGGGCAGCGGCAGGTCGGCGAGCAGCACCTTGGAGACGGCGGCGCTGTGCAGGGCGGCGCGCAGGCCGATCCGGGAGTACATCCGCACCGGGTGGCGGGAGTCGAACTTGTCGATGTAGACCACCTCGCCGCCCTCGTAGGCGGCCAGGTGCACGGTCTGGCCGGTGGCGGCGTTCAGCTCGGCCAGGTGCGGGGCGGCGATCCGGCGCACGCCGCGCTGCTCCAGGGCCAGGCCGGAGAGTGCGAAGAGGCCGGCGCCCAGGTGGTAGCGGTAGCTCGCGTCGCGATAGACGAATCGTTCCTCTTCGAGGCTCTGCAGCAGCCGGAGGACGGTCGTCTTGTGGACGCCGAGCACCTCGGCGAGCTGGTCGAGGGAACGCTCGCCCTCGCCGAGCTCGGCGAGGATGCGCAGGGCGCGGGTGACGGTCTGACTCATCGTGCTCCGCTTCGAGGGCCGGGGTTCCCGCTCATTGTGCCCGGGCCCGGTCGGCGGCCGGCGGCGGTCCGGCGGACGGTGTGCGGTCGGCGGGACGCGCGCCGTCGGCGGGCAGGGCCGGGCCGGTGATGCCCTCCGCGGTCACCCGGGTGGCGGCCCACTGGGCGGGCGAGGCGTCGAGCAGCGCGGCCACCACGGCGGCGTCCGGCAGCTCGGCCTGGTCGCCGTGGGCGGTCAGCGCGCAGGCGGCGCTCAGGTGGCCGAGCCGCAGCCGGCGCCGCTGGTCCAGGCCCCGGACGGTGCCGGCCAGGTAGCCGGCCGCGAAGGCGTCGCCCGCGCCGGTCGCCTCGACCACCTCGACCGCGAGGGCCGGCTCGGTGACCGCCGTGCCGTCCCGTTCCAGGGCGGTCACCTGGCGGGCGGCGTCCTTGACCACGAGGGTGGCCGGGGCGGGAAAGCGGCGGCGCAGGGCGGCCGGGTCGCCGGTGCCGAAGGCGGCCTCGGCCTCGTCGGCGCCGAGCAGCAGCAGGTCGGCGGCGTCCAGCAGCGGCGGCAGCACGGCCGGGTCGCGCTCGCGCCAGAGCGAGGGGCGCCAGTTGAGGTCGAAGCTGACCAGGCGGTGCGGCCGGCGGTCGGCGAGCAGGGCGCGCAGCAGGGCGAGGCAGTCGTCGGAGAGCGCGGCCGTGATCCCGGACAGGTGCAGCAGCCGGGCGCCGGTCAGCAGGGCGGCGGCGGCCGGGGCGGCGAGCAGGTCGGGGGAGAGCGCGGCGGCCGCGGAGCCGCGCCGGTGGTAGTGCAGCCGGCTGCGGCCGGGCCCGAGGTCGTGGCGGTCGCCGGTGCTTCCGCCGACCTCCTTGAGGTAGAGGCCGGTCGGGCGGTGCGGGTCGACCGCGACCGCCGAGACGTCCACGCCGCGGGCGGCCACCTCGGCGAGCAGCCGGCGGCCGAAGCCGTCGTCGCCGACCCGGCTGATCCAGGCGGTCGGCACGCCGTGGGCGGCCAGTGCGCCCGCCACGTTGGACTCCGCTCCGCCGACCGAGAGCCGGAAGCTCTCCACCGACTCCAGCGGGCCCGGGCGGTCCGGCAGCAGGACGGCCATCGACTCGCCCACGCACACGGCCGTCGGGGGAGGGCCGGGGCGGGTCGGGCCCTTGGTGTCCTGTCGCGGCATGTGCGGGGCTCCTCGTCTGCGGCCGTTCCGTCGAGAGCGGGCCCACCGGGCCGACTCCGCTGCGTGTGAGCGTGTGAGTGCCGCGTCGTCCGAGAGCGCTCACGTGAGCCGACCCCGTTGACCGGGAGTCGGGTCCGTTGACCTTGATCCGGCGCCGATGCTAGAACCGTGCTGCCAGCATGTGCAACCCTCGTTGCGCATGTTGCAACCTGTGCGGATGGAGGAACACGGTGGAGCAGACCTTCGCAAGCAGTGTCACCGGACCGGGCATCGCCCGTGGCGCGGTGGCCGCCCTGGCCGACGAGCCGCTCGACTGGCGGTTCAAAGCCGCTCCACCGCAGTCGTGGGGCCGCAGCACCCGGGAATGGCTCGCCACCGGCCCCACCCTCTCCTCGCTCGGCACCCCGATGCTCACCCTCGACGGCGCCGCCGTCGACCACAACGTCCGCACCATGGCCGACTGGTGCGCCAAGGCGGGCGTCGCGCTCGCCCCGCACGGCAAGACCACCATGGCGCCCGCCCTCTGGCAGGCGCAGCTCGACGCCGGCAGCCACGGCATCACCCTCGCCAACCTGCCCCAGGTGCGGGTCGCCCGGGCCTTCGGGGTGCAGCGCATCCTGCTCGCCAACACCCTGCTCGACCCGGCCGGCCTCGCCTGGCTCGCCGACGAACTCGCCGCCGACCCGGACTTCGCCTTCCTGTCCTGGGTCGACTCCACCGAGAGCGTCCGGCTGATGGACGAGGCGCTGCGCGCCGCCGGCGCCGAGCGGCCGGTCGAGGTGCTGGTCGAGCTCGGCGGCCCCGGCGGACGGACCGGCGCCCGCGGCGCGGACGCCGCCGTCGAGGTCGCCGCCGCCGTGCTGCGCGCCCCCACCCTGCGCCTGGCGGGCGTCGGCGGGTACGAGGGCGCGATCGCGCACGACGCCTCGGCCGAGGGGCTGGCCGCCGTCCGCCGCTACCTGCGGGAGCTGGGCGACCTGCACGGCCGGCTGGCGAGCGCCTACCCGGACGGCACCCGGCCGGTGGTCTCGGCCGGCGGCAGCGCCTACTTCGACCTGGTGGTCGAGGAACTGGCGGACCTGCCGGAGGCGTTCACGGTGCTGCGCTCGGGCGCGTACATCGCCCACGACGACGGCTTCTACCGCGGCATCTCGCCGCTCGCCCGGGACGGTGGGCGGACGCCGTTCCGCGGCGCGCTGCACGGCTGGGCCCGGGTGGTGTCCCGGCCCGAGCCGCAGCTCGCGCTGCTGGACGCCGGCAAGCGCGACCTGCCCTTCGACGAGGGCCTGCCCGAGCCGCAACGGGTGCGCGGCGGAGTGGAGTTGACCGGAACGGCAGCGCGGATCACCGCGCTCAACGACCAGCACGCCTTCCTGCGCGACGCGGGCGACCTCGCGCCGATCGGCGCGGTGCTGCGGCTGGGCGTCTCGCACCCGTGCACGGCCTTCGACAAGTGGACGGCGATCCCGGTGCTGGACTCCGCGGACGCGGCCGAGCCGAAGGTCACCGGCCTGGTCAGGACGTTCTTCTGATGCCCGGGGAGAGAACGTCCGCCACGGGTGGGCGGGACGGCGGCGGCGCGACCGTCTTCCGGGGCGCCACCGTGGTGGACGGCACCGGCGCGGAGCGCTACCGGGCCGACGTCCGGATCGCCGACGGTCTGATCACCGAGATCGGCGAGGGCCTCGACGCGCCCGACCGGGTGGACGCCGACGGCCTGGTGCTGGCCCCCGGCTTCATCGACATGCACGCCCACTCCGACCTCGCCCTGCTGCTCGAACCCGAGCACCCGGCCAAGGTCACCCAGGGCGTCACCTGCGAGGTCCTCGGCCAGGACGGCCTGTCCTACGCCCCGGTGGACGACGTCACGCTGCCCGCGCTGCGCCGCCAGACAGCGGGCTGGAACGGCGATCCGGACGGCTTCGACTGGGACTGGCGGGACGTCGCCGGCTACCTGGACCGGATCGACCGCACCGGAACGGCCGTCAACGCCTGCTACCTCGTCCCGCACGGAACGCTGCGGATGCTCGCCATGGGCTGGGCCGACCGTCCGCCCACCCCGGGCGAACTCGACCGGATGCGGCAGGTGCTGGCGAAGAGCCTGCTGGACGGCGCGGTCGGCATGTCCAGCGGCCTCAGCTACACCCCCGGAATGTACGCCGACACCGCCGAGCTGATCGAGCTGTGCACCGTCGTCGCGGCCTACGGCGGCTTCCACGCCCCGCACCAACGCTCCTACGGCGCCGGGGCGTTGGAGGGCTACGCGGAGATGGTGGAGATCGCCCGGCGGAGCGGCTGCGCGCTGCACCTGACCCACGCCACGATGAACTTCGGGGTCAACCGGGGCCGGGCCGGCGAGCTGCTGGAGCTTCTCGACCGGGCGCTCGCCGACGGCGTCGACCTCACCCTGGACAGCTACCCCTACCTGCCCGGATCCACCACCCTGGCCGCCCTGCTGCCGAGTTGGGCCACCGAGGGCGGCCCGGCCGCGACGCTGGCGCGGCTCGCCGACCCCGCGCAGTGCGCGAGGATCCGGTACGAGGTGGAGGAGAAGGGCAGCGACGGCTGCCACGGCGTGGTCACCGACTGGACGACGATCCAGATCTCCGGCGTCCGCTCGGCCGCGCTCGACGGCGCGGTCGGCCGCACCGTCGCCGAACTGGCCGAGGAGGAGGAACGGACCGGCACCGAGGTGTTCCTGGACCTGCTGCGCCGGGACGAACTGTCCACCACGATCCTCCAGCACGTCGGGCACGAGGAGAACGTCCGGGCCATCATGCGCCACCCCGCGCACACCGTCGGCAGCGACGGGCTGCTGGTCGGGGCCCGGCCGCACCCGCGGGCCTGGGGCACCTTTCCCCGCTACCTCGGCCACTACAGCCGGGAGTTGGGCGTGCTGACGCTGGAGGAGACGATCGCCCGGATGACCGGCCGCCCGGCCGCCCGGCTGGGGCTGGACCGGCGCGGCCGGATCGCCCCCGGCCACCACGCCGACCTGGTGCTCCTCGACCCCGGGAAGGTCCGGGACGCCGCCACCTTCGAGAGCCCCCGGCTGCCCGCCGAGGGCATCGAGTACGTGTACGTCAACGGCACCGCCGTCGTCCGGCAGGGTCGCACCACCGGCGCCCGGCCCGGGCGCGCCCTGCGCCGCACCGATCGAGGAACCCTGGCCATATGACCGAGCTCTCCGCCCCGACCGATCTCCCGGCCCCGGCCGGTCCGTCCGCGGCTGGTCCGTCCGCGACCGGTCTCTCCGTGACCGGTTCCGCCGCCGCTACCGGCTGCTCCTTCCTGCGCGACGACCCGGTGATCGCGGTGGTCCGCGCACCCCGGATCCCGGACGCCGCCGCGCTCTGCGCCGCCCTGGCCGAGGGAGGCATCAACCTCACCGAATTCACCTGCACCACACCGAATGTGACGGAGCATCTGCTGAAGGCGTCGAAGGCCGGCTGGCGGGTCGGCCTCGGGACGGTGCTGACCGCGGAGCAGGCCCGGCGCGGGGTCGGGGCGGGGGCGGCCTTCCTGGTCACCCCCGGCTGCCGGCCCGAGGTCGCCGAGGCGGCGGCCGCCGCCGGGGTGCCGGTGGTGCTCGGGGCGCTCACCCCGACCGAGGTCGCGCACGCGGTGGACCTCGGCGCCGCCGCCGTCAAGATCTTCCCGGCCCGGGCCTTCGGCCCCGGCTACTTCAAGGACCTGCGCGGCCCCTACCCCGACGTGCCGCTGGTGGCCTCCGGTGGAGTGAACGCGGGCAACGCCGCCGAGTTCCTGGCGCACGGCGCGCTCGCGGTCTGCGCGGGGACGGACGTGGTCCCGCCGGACGTGGTCGCGGCGGGGGACTGGGCGGAGATCACCCGGCGGGCCCGGGCGTTCACGGCGGCCTGCGCGGCGTCGGCCTCGTAGGGGGCGCCGTCGCCGCGGGTCCCGTGAAGAAGGCAGTGCGGGTCCCGTGAAGAAGGCGGCGATGGTCCCGTGAAGAAGGCGGCGCGGGTGCGGGCCCCGTGAAGAAGGCGGTGGCGGGGCGAGGTGGGCTGTCGGGACGGCCGGGATTGGACGAGAATCGGGGGCACCCGGCTCGGCCCCGGCCGATCCCGTCCCGGCTCAGCCCCGCCCGGCCAGCCCCGGGCCCCCGGACCCCGGCAGGAGGAACCACCCATGACCTCGACCCGCCCCGGCCCCGACTGGCTCGCCGACGCCGTGCTGTACCAGATCTACCCGCAGAGCTTCGCCGACTCCGACGGCGACGGCATCGGCGACTTCGCCGGCATCGCCGGGCACCTGGACCACCTCGCCTGGCTCGGCATCGACACCGTCTGGCTCAACCCCTGCTTCGCCTCGCCGTTCCGCGACGCCGGGTACGACGTCACCGACTACCTCGCCCCCGCCCCGCGCTACGGCGGCACCGATGACCTGGTGGCCCTGGTCGAGGCCGCCCGCCGCAGGGGAATCCGGGTCCTGCTGGACCTGGTGGCCGGGCACACCTCCGACCGCCACCCCTGGTTCCTGGCCTCCGCCGAGGACCCGTCCGACCACCGCTACATCTGGTCCGACCGCCCGGTGGACGGCTTCGTGGCCTCGCCCGGCAGCCGCCCCGGCTGGTACCGGCCGAACTTCTTCGACTGTCAGCCGGCGCTCAACTTCGGGTACGCGCGCAGCAGTTCGGAGGAGCCCTGGCGGCAGGCGGTGGACGCGGACGGCCCGCGCGCCAACCGGGCGGCGCTGCGCACGATCATGGCGCACTGGCTCGGCCTCGGGGTGTCCGGCTTCCGGGTGGACATGGCGTACTCGCTGGTCAAGGACGACCCGGGCAAGGCGGAGACCGCCAAGCTCTGGACCGAGCTGCGCGACTGGCTGGACCGCGGCCACCCCGAGGCCGCCCTGCTCGCCGAGTGGGGCGACCCGGCCGCCGCCGTCGCGGCGGGCTTCCACGCGGACTTCTTCCTGCACTTCGGCGGGGAGGACCACGGCCTGCCGCTGCGCTCGCTCTGGAACAACAACGGCGGGACGGTCGAGGAGTTCTGGCACCAGGAGGCCTGCTACTTCGAGGCCGAGGGCCGCGGCACCCCGCAGCCCTTCCTGGACGCCTGGCGCTCGGCGGCCGAACTCACCGAGGGTGGCGGGCACATCGTGCTGCCCACCGCCAACCACGACTTCTCCCGCCTGGCCACCGGCCCGCGCGGCGCGGAGCAACTCGCCCCGGCCTTCGCCTTCCTGCTCACCTGGCCCACCCTCCCGGCCGTCTACTACGGCGACGAGATCGGAATGCGCTACCTGCCGGGCCTGCCCGACACCGAGGGCAGCGTGCTCGGCCCGCGGTTCAACCGGGCCGGCTCGCGCACCCCGATGCAGTGGACGCCCGGCCCGACCGCGGGCTTCTCCAGCGCCCCGCCCGAGCGGCTGTACCTGCCGGTGGACCCGGACCCGCACCGCCCGGACGTGCTCTCCCAGCGCGCCGACCCGACCTCGCTGCTGCACACCGTGCGGCGGCTGATCGCACTGCGCCGGGCGCACCCGGGGCTGGGCGCGGCCGGCGGGCTGGAGGTCCGCCACGCCGGCTACCCGCTGGTGTACACCCGGGCCGGGCGGTACCTGGTGGCGGTCAACCCGGGCCGGGAGCCGGCGTCCGTACGGCTGCCGGGCCTGTCGGAGGGTGACCGGTGGGCGCCGGGTGTCCGGCCGCTGGAGGTGCAGGGCGTGCGGCTGGTGGACGGGGAGCTGCGGGCGGACGGGTTCTCGTACGGGGTGTTCGAGCTGGGCTGACGGTCGCCCCGGGCAGGGCCTGGCCGCCGGTCGGTCGCTGTCCGGTCGCCGGTCGGTCGGTCGGTCGGTCGGTCGGCGGTCGGTCGGTCGGTCGGTGTCCGGTCGGTGGCCAGGCTTCCGAATGATGTCGGATAGTTGTAAGCTACATCGATAGATGGTTGCATTTACCACCTGCATTGGTTGCATTTCCCACCTTCTCGTCACCGAGAGACACCACCGGAGGACGGTACGAACGCCATGAGCACACCCCGGAACCCCGCCGCAGCGCCCACCCTGGGGCACTCGCTCAAGCACCTGGCCACCCACCTGATCACCCCGCTGCTGATGTGCCTGGGCATGGCGCTCGCCTACCAGGGCGCCTTCCACCAGCCCGAGCCGCACCACCTCAAGGTGGCCGTGGTCGGCACCACGCCGCAGGCGCAGGGCCTGGCGCAGGCGATCCAGGGCAAGGCCGGGGACGCGCTCGACGTCCGCACCGTGGACGACCGGGCCGCCGCCGAGCAGCAGCTGCGCGACCGGGACCTGGTGGGCGCCTTCGTCCCGGACGCCAAGAGCCCCGAACTGATCGTCGCCAAGGGCAACTCGGACACCTCCGTGGTGGCCGCCACCGCGGTGTTCACCAACGTCACCGACAGGCAGGGCGTGCCGCTGCACGTGACCGACCTGACCACCCCGGCCAAGGGCGACCCGACCGGACAGGGCCTGTTCTTCCTGCTGGTCGCGCTGAGCATCGGCTCCTACGCCAGCGTCGCGGCGATCGGCGCGGCCGGCGCGGGGCTGAGCGTGAAGATCCGGGCACTGGTCGGAGTGGCCGTCTCGCTGGTGGTCAGCGTGATCGGGATCGTCACCGCGGGGCCGGTCTTCCACGTGGTCGACCACGACTGCGCGGCGATCTGGGCGCTCGGCTGGCTCTACTCGGCGGGCATCGTACTGATCGGCATCGGCCTGCACAGCTTCCTGAAGAAGTGGACCACGCTGGCCCTGATGGTGCTGTTCGTGATGCTGAACTTCACCTCCTCCGGCGGCATCTACCGGCCCGAACTGCAGAACGGGTTCTTCGGTGGCCTGCACGGCTTCTGGACGGGCGCGGGCTTCCTGGAGGGCGCGCGCAGCATCATGTACTTCGACGGCGGCGCGGGCCTCGGCGGGCACGTCGTGACCCTGCTGGTCTGGCTGCTGCTCGGCGGGGCCGCCCTGGTGGCCGCGGCCATGTACGAAGGGCGTGGGCGCCGTCCGGCGGAGGCGCCGCAGGAGGCCGGGGAGGCCGAGGAGGAGATGGAGGAGACGGTCGCGGTCTGACCGGACTCCCCGGAGAGGCTCCACCCGGCGCCACGGGCATCGGCAGCGGGTGGGAACGGGGCGGCCCGCGCCCGGCTCTGGACAAGCCGGACGCGGGCCTCGGCGCGTCCCGGGGAGGTGAGCGCGCCCGGGGCGTGCCGAGGGCGTGTCGGACACGCCCTACCGGTAGGCCGCCTGCCCGGTGAGCGCCTGGCCGACCACCAGCGTGTGGATCTCGCCGGTGCCCTCGTAGGTCAGCACCGACTCCAGGTTGTTGGCGTGCCGGATCGGCGAGTACTCCAGCGAGATGCCGTTGGCCCCGAGGACCGTGCGGCACTCGCGGGCGATCTTCAGCGCCTCCCGCACGTTGTTGAGCTTGCCGACGCTGACCTGCTCGGGCCGCAGCCGCCCGCCGTCCTTGAGCCGGCCGAGGTGGACCGCCAGCAGCGCGGAGTTGCCGAGCGCGAGCGCCATGTCGGCGAACTTGCGCTGGGTCAGCTGGAAACCGCTGATCGGCCGGTCGAACTGGACCCGCGAGTCCGCGTACCGCAGCGCCGCCTGGAGCGAGTCCCGGCCCGCGCCGACCGCGCCGAACAGGATGCCGAACCGCGCCTCGTTCAGGCAGGACAGCGGGCCGCGCAGCCCCTTCGCGCCCGGCAGTCGGGCCTCGGCGGGCAGCCGGACGCCGTCCAGGTGCAGCTCGGAGGTGACCGAGGCGCGCAGCGACAGCTTCCGCCCGATGTCGCGGGTGGTGAAGCCGGGCGTGCCGCGCGGCACCAGGAAGCCGCGCACGCCGTCCTCGGTGTTCGCCCAGACGGTGGCGACGTCCGCGATGCCGCCGTTGGTGATCCACGTCTTGGTGCCGTCGAGGATCCAGTCCGAGCCGTCGCGCACCGCGCGGGTGCGCATTCCGGCCGGGTTGCTGCCGAAGTCCGGCTCGGTGAGGCCGAAGCAGCCGATCGCGGTGCCGGCGGCGAGCCCGGGCAGCCACTCCTGCTTCTGCTCCTCCGAGCCCCACCGGTGGATCGAGTGCATCGAGAGCGAGCCCTGGACCGAGACGAAGCTGCGCAAGCCCGAGTCGGCGGCCTCCAGTTCGAGGCAGGCCAGGCCGTAGGAGACGGCGTTGGTGCCGGCGCAGCCGTAGCCCTCCAGGTGCATCCCGAGCAGGCCCAACGCGCCGAGTTCGGGGGCGAGTTCGCGGGCGAAGTGGGCGTTGTCGAACCACTCCGGCAGGTGCGGGCGGACCCGGTCGGCGAGGAACCGGGAGACGGTGGCCTGGATCTCGCGCTCCTCCTCGGTGAGGAGGGTGGCGAAGTCGATCAGGTCGAGCGGGTCGGACATGGCGGTGCCGGTGCCGTGCGGGGTGCTCACGGGCGGTCCTCGAAGTCCTGGTCGTGCGGGGGAGGGTTGTGCGGCGGCCGGTCGTGCGGAGGCTGCTCGTGCGAAGGCTGCTCGTGGGGAGACCCGCCGTGCGGCGGCCGGTCGTGCGGGGTGTCCAGCCAGGCGGTGAGTTCGGCGGTGTGCTCGCCGAGCCGGGGCGGGGGCAGCTGGTAGCGGGGCGGGGTGCGGGAGAGGCCGATCGGGTTGGCGACCAGGTCCAGCGGGCGGCCGTCCGGGCCGGGCAGCGGCGCCCGGGGCCGCAGGCCGAGCGAGTCGGCGAGGTCGAAGGCCTCGGCCAGGTCGTTGACCGGGCCGCAGGGCACGCCGAGCGGGGTGAGCACCGCGAACCACTCGGCGGCGGTGCGGCGTTCGAGCCGGGCGGTGAGCTCGCGGGCCAGCGCGGTGACGTGCGCGACCCGGTCGGAGTTGGTGGCGAAGCGGGGGTCGTCGGCCAGCTCGGGGGCGCCCACGCCCCGGCAGAGCGCGGCGAACTGCCGGTCGTTGCCGACCGCGACGACCAGCGGGCGGTCGGCGGCGGTGAACACCTCGTAGGGGGCGATGGACGGGTGGCGGTTGCCGAGGATGCCCGGCACCGCGCCGGCCAGGGTGTAGCCGGCGGACTGGTTGACCAGGCCGGAGAGCAGCGTGGAGAGCAGGTTCAGCTCCACCAGCTGGCCCCGGCCGGTGGTCTCGCGCTCGCGCAGTGCGGCCAGCACGCCGACCGCCGCGTGCAGTCCGGTCAGCACGTCCACCAGTGCGACGCCGGTCTTCACCGGTTCGCCGGGGGCCGGCCCGGTCACCGACATCAGGCCGCCGACGGCCTGCACCAGCAGGTCGTAGCCGGGCAGTTCGGCGCCCTTGCCGGGGCCGAAGCCGGTGATCGAGCAGTAGACGAGCCGCGGGTTGAGGGCCTGGGCGCGGTCCGGGCCGAGGCCGTGGCGGGCCATCGTGCCGGGGCGGAAGTTCTCCACCAGCACGTCGGCGCGGCGGACGAGTTCGACGGCGCGGGCATGGTCGGCCGGTTCGCGCAGGTCGAGGGTGAGGGAGCGCTTGTTGCGGTTGACGGAGAGGAAGTAGGTGGCCTCGCCCTGGGCGTGCGGAGGGCCCCAGGCGCGGGTGTCGTCGCCGGTGCCGGGCCGTTCGACCTTGATCACGTCGGCGCCGAGGTCGGCCAGCAGCATGGTCAGGTAGGGCGCGGCGAGCACCCGGCCGAAGTCGGCGACCAGGACGCCGTCCAGCGGGAGCCCGGTCATGCCCGCCCCCGGGCCGGTTCGGCGGAGGCGGCCCCGGGCGCGGCCGTCGCGTCGCCCGAGGGGGCGTCGCCGCGCAGGTGCGGGCGGGCCAGCAGGAGGTAGAGGCCGCCGGCCGCGAGCACGACCACCGCCGAGAGCAGCACGAGGTAGTTGTCGTACCAGGCGGCGTCCGGGGTGCGGCCCCAGCAGATGTTGACGATCGCGGCGACGCCGTAGACCAGCGCGCCGATGTTCACCGCCAGGCCCCAGCGGCCGAGCCGGAAGTCCCCGCTCGGGCGCCAGCCGCGCAGCCGGGCCCGCAGGGCGGCCAGCACCACCATCTGGAAGGCCAGGTAGATGCCGATGCTGGAGAAGGAGATGATCTTCGTGAGGGCGCCCTCGGAGAGCGCCGAGGCACCCACGATGATCACACCGGGCAGCGCCGCGGCGAGCAGCAGCGCGTACGGCGGCACCCGCAGCCGGTCCGAGACGGTGGCCAGCAGCCGGCTGCCCACGATCATCCGGTCCCGGGCGAAGGAGTAGGCGAGCCGGCTCGCCGCCGCCTGGAGGCTGAGCACGCAGGACAGGAAGGAGATCAGCACCACGCCGATCACCACCCGGGCGCCGACCGCGCCGAAGGCGTCGTGCAGCACCTTGGCCACCGGATCCTTGTCGTCGCCGGAGACCACCGCGCCGATGTCCTGGATCGACATCACCAGGGCCAGGCTGATCCCGATCGCCGCAGCGCCGCCCACGTAGATGGTGCGCCGCATCGACTTGGGGATCTGTCGACCCGGGTCCGGCACCTCCTCGGCGACGTCGCCGCAGGCCTCGAAGCCGAAGAACAGGAAGACCGCGATCAGCCCGGCGGCCAGGAAGGCGTCGGCGTAGTCGCCGTCGCCGCCCGCGCCGAAGCGGTCGAGGACCACGCCGAGGCCGTGGTAGCGGTGTGTCAGCAGCAGCCAGGCGCCGACCGCCAGGGCGCCGAGCAACTCGGCGGCGAAGCCGAACACGGCTGCCGCCGACAGCACCCGGGTGCCGCCGAGGTTGATCACGGTGGCGAGCGCCAGCAGGCCCAGTGCGCACCAGACGGTCGTCGCGGTGCTCGGCTCGACGCCCAGCAGGGCGGCCACGTACGGGCCGGCGCCGTAGGAGACGGCCGCGATGGTGGACATCAGCGCCAGCAGGTAGGTCCAGCCGGTCAGCCAGCCCCAGGTGCGGCCCCAGAGCCGGCGCGCCCACGGGTACACCCCGCCGGCCACCGGGAACTGGGCGACCACCTCGCTGAACACCAGGGCCACCAGCAGCTGGCCGAGGCCCGCGATCAGGAAGCTCCAGACCATCGGCGGCCCGGCGGTCCGAAGTGAGGTGGCGAAGAGTGTGTACACGCCAACGACGGGGGAGAGATAGGTGAAGCCGAGCGAGAAGTTCGCCCAGAGGCTCATGTCGCGCTTGAACTCGGAGGTGTAGCCGAGGGCGGCCAGCCGTTCGGCGTCCGGGTCGGGGGAGTGGACGGTGGCACGTGCACTGGCATCGGTCATGACCTGCTCCTGGGAACGTGTCGTGATGCGTGGGGGAGCACTGCGGGGTGCGGCTCGGGCCGAGGTTGCGGGAAAACATACGAGATTGAGTTTCTACGGGCAAGAGTGCGCGTCGGACCTGGAGGTACCCTGCGGGAAACATCCGGTCGGGCAGCGATCGGGCGGCGATCGGGCGGCGATCGGGCAGCGATCGGGCCGGCGGTCCGGCGGCGATCCGGCGAGGATCCGGCGACGGCGATCGGGGAGGGGAACGGCGTGACGACCATCGGCAGTGCGACCCCGCTGCTCAGTGCCGTCCTCGCGCCGCTCGCCGACCTCGGCCGCGCCGACGCGGTGGCCCGCCGGATCACCGAGGCGATCGCCCTCGGACTGGTCGCCGACGGGGACCAGCTGCCCAGCGAGAACGACCTGGCCGACCAGCTCGGCGTCGCCAACGGCACCGTTCGCGAGGCCCTCGCCCTGCTCCGCGAGGCCGGACTGATCGAGACCCGGCGCGGCCGCAACGGCGGCAGCTTCGTCCGCACCCCCGCCGAGGGCTCCGAACACCTCCAGCTCGCCCGGCTGCGCGACCTCGCCACCGTCGACCTGCGCGACCTCGGTGACGAGGAGCTGGCCGTCTTCGGCACCGCCGCCCGGCTCGCCGCCGAGCGCGCCCCGGCCGACCTCGGCCCCCGGCTCACCCGACTGGTGCACGACCTGCGCGACGCCGCCGGGCCCGCCGAGCAGCGCCGCGCCGACGCCCGCTTCCACATCGAACTCGCCGTCGCCGCCCAGTCGGTGCGGCTCACCCAGCTCGCCGTCCGGCTCCAGGCCGAACTGGGCCCGCTGCTCTGGCTGCCCGCCCCGCACGGGCCGGACCAGGAGCGCTTCGCCGAGCAGCACCGGGAGATCCTGGTCGCCGTGCTGGCCGGCGACGCGGCCGGCGCCCGGGCCGCCGCCGAGACGCACGCCGTGGCCTGCGTGCACCATCTGGTCCGGCGGCACCTGGAGTTGGCGGACGACGGCTGAGCCGGGGCCGCGCCACCGTTCCCGGATCCCTCCCTCGCCGCCGGAGCCGTCATGACCAGCGCGTTCAGCACCACCCTGCCCGTGGCCCGATCCGCCGGTGCGCCGGTTGCCGGTGAGTCCGCCGCCGGCGGGCCCGACCTGGGCGAGCCCGCCGCCGGTGACCCTGCCGCCGGTGACGCTGCCGCCGTCGAGCGGTGCGCCCGGCAGATCGCCGCCGCCGTCGACGCGGTGCTCGCCGAACTGGACGGCCTGCGGGCGGCCGCGGCGGGCTGCTGGGCCCGGGCGGCCGCCGAGGGGCGCCGGCCCGCCGCGGCCGAACTCGCCGTGGTGCACGGAGTGGTGAGCGAGCTGCTGGCGCGGCCCGGCTCGCGCTGGTTCGGCTGCGGAACGGTCGTGGCACCCGGCGCGCTCGCCGACGCCGACCTGCACGTGGAGTGGTGGTACCGCGGTGCGCGCGGGGCGGGGGAGCGGCGGTTGCGGCTCGCGCTCGACCCGGCGGACGCCGAGTTCTACGACTACCGGGTGCTGCCCTGGTTCGCCCGGCCCCGGGACGAGGGGCGGGCGGCGGTGGCCGGGCCGCAGGTCGACCTGCTCTGTGCCGACCGGTACGTGCTGTGCTGCGCCCGGCCGGTGGTCGTCCCGAGTGCTGGCTTCGTCGGGGTGGTGGCCGGGGACGTCCCGCTGGCCGCGCTGGAGCGGCTGCTGATGCCCCCGCTGCGGGCGCTGTCCGGCGACGCGGCGCTGCTCGACGGCGAGGGCAGGGTGCTGGCCGCCACCACCCCGGCCCTGCCGGTGGGTTCGCTGGCACGAGGACTGCTCGCGGACCCGGCGGCCGGGCGGGCCGGGGTGCCGTCGGCGGCGGTGGACTGGGCGGTGGTGCGCGGCTGACGGCGGCCGAAGATCTGTATGACCTTCATTTGTGAAGGTATTACTCGTTCCGCTTCCCGCGGCCGGGCGGCGTGCTGAAGCAGCAGTCCCCGCAGAGCCCGGCACCCGGACCCACCCGGTAGTAGAGGCAGCAGCTGTTCCGCCGGAACGCCGTGCCACCCGGCCCGGCGCGCAGGACGCCCGACCCGGCCAGCGGCGGACGGTCCAGCAACTCCGCGGCCAACGCCCGTGCGGCGTCCGGCGCGTGGGCGTCCAGCACCCGCAGCGTCCCGGCCAGTGCGGAGGCGGCGTTGCCGAGCAGCAGACGGTGGGAGAGCGGGGCGGCGGCCCGGACGGCCTCCGCCAGCGGCGTCAACTGTCCCAGCAGGACGGCCTCGTGGAGCTGGTCGGCGAGCGAGCCGGCGGCCGGACGGGCGGGCTCCGGCGGTGCCCACAGGTCGAGCGGGCCCTGGTCCGGGATCCGCACCCAGGCGTGCTCCAAGGTCGGGACCGTCCCCAGCAGGACCGCCGAGCCCAGCCCCACCGACCAGAAACGGGCGGCCAGCCCCAGGTGCAGGATCGAGGCGGCGACCCGGGGCTCCCCGGTGCCGAGCCGCTGCGCCACCACCCGCAGCCGCGCCGCCAACGGCGCGTCCGGTCCGGTGCCGTACAGCTCGGCCAGCGGCCGGAAGCCCTCCGGCGGCCGGTCGGCCGGCGAGGTGTCCAGCGCGAAGTACGGCCCGACGGCGGCCAGCCGGGCGTAGTCGGGCGAATGCCGGTCGGGCGCGGGGTTCAACGGCCCTCCCCTGTCAGGTCGTTGAACCCCGCGCCCGCCGGTGGCGGAGCGGTCGGACGGTCGAGGGACAACGGGGCCTCCAGGTCTGCGGGCGCTCGGGTGGCGGTGCGCAGCCCCCGGTCGTCGCCCGGGTGGCCCGGTCGGCCCGGGTGGCCTGGTCGGTCCGGTCGGTCCGGTCGGTCCGGGAGGCCCTGACCGGTCCTGTCGGCCCGGTCGGCCGGGTGTCAGCTGCGCACGGAGAAGTCACCACTGGTCGTGCGGATGAACGGTACCGTGCCCTGGCAGTCCGACACCGGCTGGCCGAGCGCGCCCCAGACCCAGCCCATCCGGTCCCCGCGCCGCCCGTCGTCCTCCACCGAGAGCGAGACCTTCTGGCCGATCAGCTCCAGGCCCGGGAACCACGGCGCCTCGCCCTTGGTGACCACCCCGGTGGCGATCGCCTCCCGGCCGCCGACGGCCAGACAGGTGATGTCGCCCTCGAAGTCGGCGACCAGCCGGCCGTCGGTGTGCACGTGACGGACGTGGAAGTGGCCCGTGGTGCCGCGCGGATCGGTGTTGGTGGTCGCACGGGCGTCCACCGAGATCCGCACCGGGTCGCCCTCGAAGCCCTGGAACCCGGCGCTGAGGACGGTGTTGCCGGTGCCGCGCACACCGACCGGCCCGAAGTCGCCTGCTGGGGCGGCCGGTTCCGGGGCGGTGACCGGTGCGGCGGGGGCCGGCTCCGCGACGGCGGCCGGTGCGGCGGTGGCGGCGGTCGCGGCCAGCAGGAGCAGCGAGAGTGCGGCGGTGGCGAGGCGGCGGTTCATGGCGGTTCGGGTCTCCTTCGGCGCGGGTGTTCCCGGGTGACTGTTCCCGTGCGGGCGTCCGGCGTGGGCGTCCGGTTCGGGTGTCGCTTGCGGGCGTCCGGCTCGGGTGTCCGGTGCGGGCGTCCTCTGCGGGTGTTCCGATGCCACCGATCATGCTCCCGCCCGGTCGCACAGACCTCCCGCTGCGGAGGGGAGTTGACGGCGCACCGCTCCCTCCTGAGGAGGACCGTGCCTCCCCCGGGAGAGCTGCCCGTAGGCTCGGCCGGGTGCCCACCGACTCTCCCTTCGCTCACCCCGATCCCGCGCGGCCGCGACCGGCCCGGATCCGTCGGCCGCTCGCCGCCGTCTCCGCGTTCGCCCTGCTGGCGCCCGTGCTGCTGGCGCGACCGGACGCCCGGGGAGCGGCCGCGCTGCTCGCCCTGACGGCGGTGCTCGCCGCGGTGGCGGCACTGCTGCCCTGGCCCGCCGGTCGGATCACGCTCGGTGCGGCCGCCGGAGCGGTGGCCGGGGCCTCGCTGCTGGTCGACGCGGTCTACCCGGGGCCGTACCGGCTGCCCGCGTTCTGGCTGCCGTTCGAGTGGCTCGCCCTGCTCGGACTGCTCTTCCGGGCCGTTCGGCGGCTGCCCGACCGGTCGGCCGGTCCGGTCGGCGGGCTGGTGGGACTGGCGGCGGTGCTGCTGCCGCTGCGGTTCGCCCTGCGGACGCCGCAGGGCGGTGCGGCCGGGCCGGTGGTCGGGGTGCTGATCTCGCTGCTGCCACTGCTCGGTGTCGCGGCGGCGGCCCTCTACCTGCGCGTCCTGGACGCCCGCCGGGAGCGGGCGGTGGCCCGGGCCCGGCGCCAACAGCGGCTGGAGGTGGCCCGGGGACTGCACGACTTCGTCGCCCACGAGATCACCGGCATCGTGCTGGAGGCCCAGGCCGGCCAACTCCCGGGCCAGGAGCCGGAGGAGACGACCGCACTGCTGCGCCGCCTGGAGGAGGCCGGGCTGCGGGCACTGGACTCGATGGACGAGATGGTCGGCGCCCTGCGCGAGCCGAGCGGCCGGGAGGGCCAGGAGGGCCGGGAGGGCCGGGAGGGCCGGGACGGCAAGGGTGGCAAGGACCTCAAGGGCGACCGCTCCGACGGGTCGGACCGGGCGGGCGGAGCGACCACGCGTCGGCTGGGCCTGGCCGACCTCCCCGAGCTCGTCGCCCGCTTCGGCACCACCGGCGCCCTGCGCGCCACCGTCGAGCTGGCGCCCGGCACCGCGGGCCGGCTCTCCGCCGAGGCCGAGGCGACCGCGTACGCCGTGGTCCTGGAGGCGCTGACCAATATCCGCCGGCACGCCCCGCAGTCCACCGAGGTCACCGTCCGGGTGGCCCCCGGTGAGTGCGGCGCCGTCGAGCTGACCGTCGCCGACGACGGTGGCCCCGCCCGCAAGCCGCTGCTGCGCCGCCGCCCGGGCGCCGGTGGCACCGGCCTGGCCGGCCTCACCGCCCGGGCCGCCGCCCACGGCGGCTCGCTGACCGCCGGCCCGGGCACGCCCGCGGGCTGGCGGGTCGGCTGCTCCCTGCCGGGGCGCTGAGGCGCGCCCCGCGGCGCCCACCCCCACCGGGGGGGGCCGCGGCCCTGCGGGGGCGGGTGGGGGGGGGGGGACCCGGGGGGGCCCGCAGAAGGGGTGAGGCG
>NZ_JBHXTL010000043.1:0-64720 GCF_042677365.1 Kitasatospora sp. NPDC127116 | reverse complement strand
GGGCACCCATGTGCCCCGCCCGGCGCCTTTCCGAACCATCGGTCCCTACCCGGTGTCCTTCCGAACCGCCGGTCCCCGCCCCCCGGGCCCGGCCGCGTCGACCGCTCAGACCTCCACCGGGCCGCCGCTCGCCAGCGAACGCTCGGCGCCGACCAGGATCTCCACCACCCGCAGCCCGAAGTCCGCCCCGCAGGGGTGCGGCTCGCCGGAGGCGGCCGAGGCCCGCAGCGCGTCCAGTGCCCGGTGCAGGGCCGCGACCGGGCCCTCGCCGCGCGGGGGCAGCTGCACCACGCCGTGCTCACCGCGCAGCTCCATGCCCGTCCCGCCCGCCGCGAGCGGCGCGGTCAGGCTGAGCGCGAGCGTGCTGGAGGCGCCGCCGGCGTGCCGCACCACCAGGTGCACGGTGTCCAGCGGGCCGGTCGCCGCCGTCACCTGCGTCGCGTCGCCCAGGACCGGCAGCAGCACGGACAGCGCGTGCGGGCCGACGTCCCACAGCGCGCCCTTCTCCACCCGCCACGGCGAGGCCGCGTACGGGCTGGTGCTGCCGGGCGCGAACACCGAGCCGAGCCAGTCCGAGCGGCCGGTGAACCAGCCGCCGAGCTCCGCCTGCCGCTCGATCCACGGGATCTGCTCGCCGCCGAAGCGCACGGTGAAGAAGACCACCGAGGCGACCTTGTGCTCGCGCACCGCCTCGGCCACGGCCCGGGCGTCCGGCACGGTCAGCGCGACCGGCTTGTCGAGCAGCAGGTGGCAGCCGGCCTCGGCGGCCCGTACCGCGAGCCCCGCCTGCACGGTCGGGGGCAGCGCGATGGAGACCGCGTCCACCTCGGCCAGCAGCCGGTCGAGGTCCGCGTACCCGGGCACGCCGTGCGCGGCGCCCAGCGCCTCGGCCGCCTCCGGTCGGCGGCCCCAGACGCCGGTGAACTCCAGCCCGGGGTGCTCGGCCAGGACGGGCGCGTGCACCCGCCCCGCCCAGGGGCCGGTTCCCAGCAGTCCGATCCGCACGATGTCTCCGTTCTCCGGTCCGCGCGAGCGAGCGCGCGTGGTACGAGTGGGCGTGAGTGGTACAGGTGGGCGCGGATGAGCGCCGGTGGTGCGGGTGAGCCCGCGTACGCCCTGGCGGCGCGGGTCCCGGCCCCGGGCTCTCGGCCCCGGGCTCTCAGCCGTGGACGCGGGCCAGGGTGAAGCCGTCGTAGCCCTTGCTGCCGACCGTCTGCACCGAGGTCGCGGTGACGCTCGGCTCGGCCGCGATCAGGTCGTGCAGCGCCCGGGTGCCGACCACCGCCGGGTCGGTGCCGGCCGGGTCGGCGACCGCGCCGCCGCGCACCACGTTGTCGACGATGATCAGCGAGCCCGGCCGGGTCAGTTGGAGCGCCCGGCGGAAGTACTCGGGGTTGCTCGGCTTGTCGGCGTCGATGAAGACCAGGTCGAAGGGGTCCGCGCCCTGCTCCACCAGTTCGGCCAGCGAGTCCGCGGCCCGGCCCACCCGCACCTCGGCGATCCCGGCCAGCCCGGCGGCCGCCAGGTTGCCCCGGGCGACCTCGGCGTGCCGGGGGTCGAGCTCCAGGGTGATCAGGGTGCCGTCCGCGGGCAGCGCCCGGGCCAGCCAGATGGCGCTGTAGCCGCCGAGCGTGCCGACCTCCAGGATCCGCTTCGCGCCCTGGGTCAGTGCCAGCAGGTGCAGCAGCTTGCCCTGGTTGGGGGCCACCGCGATGTTCGGCAGTCCGGCCGCGCGGGCGGCGGCCGCGGCCTGCTCCAGCACCGGGTCGTGTCCGACCAGCCGCTCGGAGAAGTAGGCGTCCACGGCGTCCCAGGTCGGCTGCGAAGACATCGGGCCCTCCGGAGTGCAAGATCGGCAGTACCCGACCGATGCTACTCCGAGGGCCCGAGGGCACCACGACGGTGGTGGTGGACGACCGGTCCGGGACCGGTCGGACGATCGACCGGGACCCTGCCGGGGGCCGACCGGGGGGCCGGCCGGCGGGGTGGTCAGTCGGCGACCGGCTCCTTCGCCGCGGCGGCGGCCTTGGCCGCCTCCTCCGCCTCGATCTTCGCGTGCGTCTTGGCGGCGCGGCGCTTCATGATCCAGGCCGACAGCAGGCCGATCACCAGCGCCGCCCCCAGGCCCGCCCACGAGAACCGGGCCAGCCAGGGCTCGATGCTCTTGCCGACCTTGTAGACCAGCAGCGTCGTACCGCCGGCCCAGACCACGCCGCCGAGCACGTTGGCGATCAGGAACTTCCAGTACGGCATCTTCAGCGCGCCCGCGAGCGGACCGGCGAAGATGCGCAGCAGGGCGATGAAGCGGCCGAAGAAGACCGCCCACATGCCCCACTTCTGGAACGAGCGCTCGGCGGTGGCCAGGTGGGAGGGGCCGAAGTGCTTGGGGAACTTGCGTCCCAGCTTCTCGAAGAGCGGCTTGCCCCCCTTGCGCCCGATCGAGTAGCCGATCGAGTCGCCGATGATCGCGCCGGCGATCGCGCAGATGGCGACGCCCCACGGGCTCACCACACCCTTGACCGCCATGAGGGACGCCGTGACCAGGGCGATCTCGCCGGGCAGCGGAATGCCCAGCGACTCCAGCCCGATGATCAGACCGACAACGGCGTACACCGCCGTCGGCGGAATCCCCTCGATCCAGGCGTCGATGTGCAAGGCCAGTACCTCCGTGGCAGGACGGGACCGGCCGCCCTCCCCCTGGAGCAGCGTGCCCGTCCCGGCAAATTCGTCCGATGGCGGCACCCGGGCCGCTCCCCCGGAGCGAGCCTAACGTGCCGGGCGGCCTGTCCCCCCGGCCGATCACCCGTGGTTACGACGTACGCCCCGACACCATGGTTCCAGGTCGACCAGCGTTTCTTCAAGATTGGGCAAAGCGCAGCGCGACCACGGACGGGCGCTGCTTGATCCGGCGCACGAGCGGCAGCAGGATGCTCAGCGGCGGGCGTCCGCCCTCCGGGTACACCTCCCGCACGTCGACGACCCGCGGGTGCGCGGTGGCCAGCAGGCCGCACTCGTCCGCGTCCATCCCGAACGGCATCGGCGGCGCCTGGTAGTACCGGTCCCGCAGCTTGCCCTCGACGGCCCGCCGGCTGAACCAGCGCGGCACCGCGTCCAGCACCATGGCCCCGCCGGGGAAGCGCTCGGCGCAGGCCGCGATCAGGCCGCGGACCTCCTGAGGCCGCAGGTACATCAGCACCCCCTCGGCGCTGATCAGCACCCCGTTCGCCGGGTCCACCCCGTCCATCCAGCCCGGGTCGGTGACCGAGTGGGCGACGATCCGGTGCCGCTCGTCCGGCGGCAGCAGCTGCCGGCGCAGCGCGGCGGTCTCCGCCAGGTCCACGGACAGCCAGTTCGCCCGGCCGTTGTCGACCCGCCAGGCCTGGGTCTCCAGGCCGTCCCCGAGCCCGACCACGGTGCCGCGCGGGCAGCGGGTAAGGAAGTCGGACACCTCGCGGTCGAAGCAGGCCGCCCGCAGCGCCTGGAGCTGGCTCACCAAGGCGTTCTCCCCGAACCGCGTCGCGAACGGGTAGTCGATCCGGTCCACCAGCTCGACCGCCTTCGGGTCCGGCAGCACGGTGTCCGGCCGCCGCGCCTCCACCGCCCGGTGCCACAGCGTCCACAGCGCCGTCTCCGACACCTGTCCCAGCTCCGGCCGCACCCCGACACTCATCGCTCGCTCCTTCGGACCTGGTCCCGTCGCGTCTCCGCCGTGGTCCCGCCGCGTTCCGGCCGGTGTTCCGGCCGCGTTCCCGTCATGGGCATGAACCCGCCGATTCTGACACCCCGTCCGCCCCTCCCCTCCCGTCGACGCGCCGACCGGGTCCGGCGCCCCATGACCGGCCCGCGCGGGCCGGTGCCGCGCGATCAGGTTCGCCCAGCCGCTGACCGCCGGCAGTCGTCGTCCTGACGGCGTGCCGTCCGGCGCGTGTCCCGATCGGCCGGTCCCGCCGTGCTCCACGCCCCGCCTCGCACGCCCTGCCGGCACACCGACTGCCCGGACGATCCTGGACGCGCCGTCACCACCGGGTTCGAGGAGGAGTCCCATGGCGCAGCGTCCCCGGCGCGGTCGAACGCATCGCCGGCGCGGGTGCGAGGACCGGCCGCGCTCCGTGTTGGCCGGCCGACGACTCGCGAGGAGGTCCCCGATGTCACCTTCCGTCCCCGTCCCCGTCCCCGTCTCCGTCCGTGGTCGTGGCCGTGTGGCGGCCCTGGTGTGCGCCCCGCTCCTCGCGCTCGGCGCGCTGCTGGCGGCCGCCGCCCCGGGGTGGGCGGCGGCTGCCGGGCCGCCGGCCGCGACCCACCGCGCCCTGATCAACTTCGGCACCGTGAAGTGGTTCAACGCCGAGAAGGGGTACGGCTTCATCGTGCCGGACGTTCCCGGTCCTGACGTGTTCGTCCACTACTCGGCCATCGTCGGGACCGGGTACCGCACGTTGCGGGAGGGCGAGCGGGTCGAGTACCAGGTCGAGCAGACCCCCAAAGGCCCGCAGGCCGTCCTCGTCATCCCGCTCGACTGAGGAGTTGCCGATCCGGCGGGTGTCCGGGGCACGCTCGACCAAGATCGCTCCGTAGCCCTGTCCTGGCGCGATGCCCGACACCACGAGCCCGACCCTGCTCTTCGTCATCGGGCCCGCCGCGGTCGGGAAGATGACCGTGGGCGAGGCCGTGGCCGCGCGCACGGGGTACAAGCTCTTCCACAACCACCTGACCATCGAACCGCTGCTGCGGCTGTTCCCCTACGGGTCGCCGCAGTTCCAGCGCCTCAACCACGACTTCCGTGAGCAGATCTTCGCCGAGGCCGCTGCCAGCGACCTGCCCGGCCTGGTGTTCACCCTGGTCTGGGACTTCGACGACCCGGACGACGCCGCACTCGTCGAGCGCTACGCGGCCCCGTTCCGCGAACGCGGCTCGCGCGTGCTGTTCCTGGAGCTGTCCGCCGACCAGAGCGTGCGGCTGGAGCGCAACGCCGGGGAGACCCGCCTGGCGGAGAAGCCGTCCAAGCGCGACCTGGACTGGTCCAACGGCAATCTGCTCGACATGGACGCCAGGTACCGGCTCAACTCGGTCGACGACTTCGCGCACGTCCCGGGTGCGCACCTGCTGATCGACAACACCCGCCTGGAGCCCGACGAGGTCGCCGAACGGGCCGTCGAGCACTTCGGACTCTGACCAGCCGGGGCCGGCTCACGGCGGCCCCGGCTCACGGCGGCCCCGGCCCCGCGGAACTCACCTGTCCGGGCGGCGGGTTCGGCGGACCGGCCCGGGCCGGCGATCAGCGAACGAGCGCGCGCAGCAACCGTACGTACGGGCTCCACCGCGCCGGGCGGGCCACCGTGCCCGTACAGGCCCTCTCCGCGCGATCCAGGCTGTCCTCCAGAAGCGCGTCGTGGAGCGGCCGCCAGGCGAGCGGCCAGCCGAGTCGTGCCGGGCCGCGGGCGGTCAGGACGAGCGTGTGGCGCAGCAGGGTGTGCCGCTCGTCGACGGCCGTGGCGGTGAACTCGTGGAAGCCGTGGAAGCCGCGCGGCCCGGTGAAGCCGAAGCGCACCCATGCCGCGGGGACGTACGCGTCGACGGTGTAGCGGACCGGGCCGTGCCCACCGACGGCGCCCACGGCGAGTGGACGGTCGAAGCGCATCGGGGGCCACGTGTCCTGCGGCCACAGCAGGTCGTCGGTGCCGGCCAGGGTGTCGATCAGCGCCCCCACCTCGGTCTCCTTCGCGGGCAGCAGGCGTTCGTGCACGTTGTGGACAGCCATCGGCTCACCTTCCGGACAGTTATAGAGACTGCTCTCTAATTATTGTGGAGAGTACCCTCCAACTCATGGCGAGACCACCCCGCTTCGACTCCGACCAGCTTCTCGACGCCGCCGTCCGGCTGGCCGCCGAGTCCGGCCCGGCCGCGGTGACCATGGCCGCGGTCGCGGGAGAGGTCGGAGCCCCGAGCGGCTCGGTGTACTACCGCTTCCCGGGACGGAGCGCGCTGCTCGCCGAACTCTGGCTGCGGACCGTCGACCGGTTCCAGCAGGGCTACCTCGCGGCCTTCGGCACGGTACTCGGCAAGGACCTCGACCCCGTACCGCTCGCCACGACCGCCGACGCGCGGCAGACCGCGCGGGCGGCGGCCCGCCAGGTGGTCGCATGGGCCCGGGCCCACCCGCAGGAGGCGGCCCTGCTCCTCTACGGCCCCGACGGCTTCGGGCGCGCGGACTGGTCGGAGGAACACCGGCTGCGCGCGGATCTCGGCAACCGGACTGTGCACGGCGCGCTCGCCGCCCTCGCCGCGCTGCTGGGGGCCGGGTCGCCCACCGAGGACCCCCGGTCCGTCGAACGCGTGGTGCTCGCCCTGATCGAGCTGCCGCTCTCGCTGGTCCGACGCCACCTGCGGGCCGGCGCGCAACTCCCCGAACACGCCGAGGAACTCGCCGAGGAGTGCGCCGACGACCTCCTCGCCCGGCTCGGCCCCCACCGTCCATGACGCTCGGTGAGACGAACACCGCATAGACTCCCGGGGATCGAGCGGGCCGCCCGGCAACGGCCGGGCCGGGCGAGGAGGGGGCGTCATGGGGCCCGTACCGGGCGCACGGGAAGAGCTGGACCGGCTGGGCCGGGCCCTGCGGTCACAACTGGTCGAGCTGATCGACGACTTGGCCCCCGGCAGCGATCCCGGCCTGCCGCTGCTCGACACGCCACAGGTCGTCGACTGGCACGAACCGCTCCGCTACCGGTACTCGGTCAGCAGCAGCACGGGGAAGCGCCCCGCGAATGCCGGCGCCGCCGACACCGCCGCTCGCGCGGCCGCGCTGCTCCACTCCGCGGGCTGGACGGTCGCGACCTCGCAGGAGGACGCCAAGGGAACGCCCCGCATCGTGGTCACCGGCCACCGCGACGGCTGCACCATCGAGATCCGTACGGTCGACCACACGTCCACCGTGTGGTTCAGCGGGCAGACACCGGCGATGGCCCTGTACGAGCCGGAGGAGTTCCACCGGCCCGAGCCGGTGCGCACGGCCGAGACCGTCACGGCCGGGTTCGTGCTCTGCTACGAGTGCGAAGGCCTGGGCTGGTGCTACGACTGCGGGGGACGCGGCTGGCGGCCCGACGCGACCCGCGGGCGGGTCAACTGCCCCGCATGCCACCGGCACCGCGTCTGCGTGATCTGCCGGGGCGAGGCAGAGCTCGCCGTCTCCCAGCTGTCGACGTACCAGCTCGGCTACTACCCCGAATTGAATGAATGAGTGCGGGCCATGGCCAAGTCCACGGTTTTGAGAATCCACCAGGATCCGCGAATGACAGGTACCGCTTGATGCACACGACAGAGCCGACGGAAGCCCGCATCGAGGATGCGGGCAACATCCTGGTCGCACCTTCGATGTCGCAGGACAACGACGTGATCAGGGACTTCTTCGGGTCCACGATCACGCCGGAGGAGCTTGCTTCCGGCTCGCCCGACCTCGCCCGGAGGACGGTCTACCTGTGTGGCGACATATCCGGGATCAGCGGCCGTCAACTGCACGCGGCTGCGCGGGTATTCGTCGTCCGGGAGCTGTCGCACGGCTACCGCGAGGACGTCGACGAGCCCTGGACCCTCGTCGACCTCGGCCGGGTCCCCGTCCGCGTACACGGCGTCGGCGTGTACTACCGCCGCTTTTTCGGACTCGGCGACGATCATTTCGGGCGGATCCGTACGGAGCACGCGTTCCAGTCCCTGACGGAGTCCACCAAGCCCGGCGCGGCCCATCGCAGCGGAATCTATCTGACGCCCGTCACGCGCAACGGTGACGAACTGCATTTCCGCCTGCTCCGGTGCTCCACGAATCTCTCGGGACCGACCGAGAGCTTCCGCCCGACCGACACGCACATCGTCGAAGCGCTGAACCGCGAGGCCGCCGCCGTCTTCCGGAACCAGGCGCCGCTGAATCACGTCCTCGCGCAGATCTACCACAACACCCTTGCCACGGCCGAGCGCAAGCAGTCCAAGGCGAAGATCTCGGCCCATGCCGACAAGACCAAGGACATGCCCGCCAACGGCATCATGGCCTTCTGCACCTTCTACGACCGGCTCGACAAGCTGCGGCCCCTGGCCGAGGACGCCTACGACTTCGGCGTGAAGGGCGCCAGCGGGCTGACCAGGCTCCGCTTCCGCCTCAAGGAGCGGACCGCGGAACTCGACGGGATCGCACTCCCCCCGCAGTTCACCGTCACCCTCCACCCCGGCTCCGTGTTCTTCATGCCGCTGTCCACCAACCGCCTCTACACCCACGAGATCCGGCCCTCGTCACTGGACGCCGAGCTGCTCCCGACCCGCCTGGGCTACGTGGTGCGCTGTTCCAACACCGAAGCCGTCCACAAGGACGGCCGCACGTTCCTCGAACGGGACGGAGAACCGGTGAAACTGGAGCCGCCCACACCGGCCGGCATGGACGAGCTGCGCAGGCTGTACGCCGAGGAGAACAGGACCTCGTCCTTCATGGACTACGGCGACGAGTTCCTCTTCAGCATGAACACGGGAGACTACCTTGCCCCCCGCGTCTAGGATCTCGGACGAGATCCTCTCGTGCACACTGCCCACCGAGGAGAACCTCTTCGCGGAACTGTCCGCGTCGGCCCGTCTGGAAGACGTGGGAAAGGGCCGGCGGGGCGCCGTGCTCGCCAGGATCGACGAGTCGGGTGATGCGCCCCTCGTACGGACCACCACTCGCTACAGCAGCCCGACGCAGCGCTTCCGGGCGGTGCACGAACGGCTGGCACGGCAGGTTCAAGAACGTGCGGCGCTTTCGGTCGGCTTCAACAACGCTCTCATCGAGAGCTGCACGAACGCCTACGCGACCATGGGCAGCCACTCCGACCAGGCCCTCGATCTGGCCGACGATTCGTTCATCGCCGTCTTCTCCTGCTACCAGCATCCCGATGCGAGCCCGCCGAGAAAGCTGATCTTCGAATCGAAGGGGCCCGACGGCGAGAAGTTCGAGATCCCCCTCGCCCACCACAGTGTCGTCGCGTTTTCTGTCGACTCGAACCGGCGACTCAGGCACAAGATCGTCCTGGACCCGCCCGCCCGCACGGCGGACAACCAATGGCTGGGCGTAACCTTTCGAACGTCAAAAACACTTGTCCGGTTTCGCGACGGACAGGCGTACCTCCCCCAGGGCGCACACCTCGTGCCGGCCGACGAGGAACAGAGGCACGAGTTCTACCGACTGCGGCGCCGTGAGAACACGGAAACGGACTTCGTCTACCCCCCGCTCACGTACACCATCAGCGAGAGCGACCTGACGCCGCCCGTCTGACCTCGAAGGCTCGGCTCGCTCGTGCGGTCAGCCGAGCGCGTTGGACCAGTCCGTCAGTCGGGCGAAGTCCTGGACCGTCAGGCCGACCTTCGGGTCGACGTGGTGGAGCAGTGCCTGGCCCGGGTGGTGGGCTTCCACCCAGGCCCGGTCGGCGTCCGTGATCAGGTCGTCGACCCAGGCGAACGGGCGGCCCTTCGCCCAGGCGACGATCTGCGGGGTCTTCCAGAACACCCCGCCGCCCGGCTCGGGCCGCGGCTCGGACCAGGGGATGTACGGCAGGCCGGGCAGCCCCAGCAAGGGACCGATGAAGGCATTGGCCTCCTCCTGCCACGTCGTCGCCCACGCCAGGTCGAAGGGCAGCGCCACGAGCGCCGGGCCGTGGGCCGGGTTGAGCCAGACCCGCAGGGGCTTCGGCGCCTTGTGGGGAAGGCCCCAGGCCGTGAGCCGACGGCGCTCGGCCGCCACCCAGCGCGGCGTCATCAACCGGTGGGTCTCGAAGCCCTCGGGCCGCCGATAGGGCTTCGCCGCGCACGGGTTCAGCGGTCCGTCGACGTCCAGCAGCAGCAACGGCCGCATCGCCTCGCCTCCTCCGGGATCGTCCCCGCACGCTACCCGGGCGCTTGCAGAGTGCCGTCGCTACCCGCAGGCACCTCAAAGATCACTTCGCTGGTCTCGATCTGGACAATGATGTCGTCGTGCTTGACGCGGTCGCCAACATTGCTGTACCAGGTCGCGAGAGTGGCGTCACCAGCAGACTCGGGGAATTCGGGCGCAAGCACATTGACGGTCGACACATGACCTCCAGAGATGAAAGACGGCCTCACGCAGGTTGCACGACAGGGCGGATGGAACTCATTGGCCGTCAGGAGGCGCCTAATGCTATCTCGCCATGAACCGCACCTTGAGGCGCCTGAGAGCGGACTTCCCGGGCATCGTCGAGCTCCAGGCGGCCCTGGAGAAGGAGCTCGACATCGAGCTCCTCGTGTCGTACCTGACTCTCAGTCAACCGATGTTGCCGCCAGACTCCCACCGGTAGCCGCCCATCACCATGCCCACGGCAGAACCCGGCCCTGGCCCCGCGCCCTACCGCACCACCCGGCGGGCAGCGCGTAGCGACGCCGCAGGCGCCCTTACCGGCCGAGCCGGACCCTACGGAGACGGGCCGATGCACGCGCAACCAAGTGGGGAGCTGAGAGCGGGCCTGGGGATTTTCGCGAATCCTCATCACCCCCGCGGCCTCCGCCAGCTCCGCACCCGACCGGCCCCGCCGGTCGAGGGCGCCAGGCCCCACCCCGCCCCACCCGAACGGAACCTGTTGCCCGGCGGCCGGTGCAACCCGCTCGACCAGGAAGGCCGCAGAGGTCACTGCCGGGTCGTCTGGGGTCTGGGCGAGCAGATCGGCACCGTGCAGAAGCAAGGAGGCGTCTGGATTCCCAGGGCATCTCCGGGATGTGGGCGGCCGTCGCTGCAGGAGTGAATCCGGGAGAATCAGCCAAGTGCTCTGACGGGTCAGGATCGAGCAAGTTCGAGCAAGTTCATGGTACGAGCGGCGACTTGTGCGGCAAGATCGTTCAAGGCGATCGACTCCGACCTGCCAGGAGGCTCGCCATGGCACTGCACAAGCTCGGGCAAGACCCCAGCAGCCCCGAAGGCAAGTCCCCGACGGTCTACTTCGACGACGCGACGGGCAACTACCTCCTCCAGGGCTGGAAGGTTCTCGACCCGGAGCGTCTCGCACAGATGGACATTCCCGGGCACGAGACCGTGATCGAATTCCCCAGGCGCATGATGCAGTTCTTCCCGGAGGTGAACGGTGGCAGCACCCCCAACGCTTGAGGATCTGCTGCGGACCTGTACCCGCTCAGCTCTCCACCTGGAGATGCGCGACGGATACATGCGGGACGACCCCCTGTTTCTCCGCTGGCTCAGTGGAGAACGAGACGACCCTGAGGACCGCCCATCGTGGTGGAGCCCGTGGTTGCAGCTCATCGAGGAGACCACGAACCGCGGCGTTGAGGTGCTGCGCGCACGGGTCGTCTCGGAACCGGTGAGCGAGTACATCCGGTTCGAGCACGGGATCACGTTCCGGAACGTCGCCTGCGGTGAGCAGGTCAGGTGGCTTCCCCGCCGACAGGCGACCAGCCTGGCGCTTCCGGGCAACGACTTCTGGCTGATCGACGGATCGCTCCTCCTGGTTCACCACTTCAGCGGCGATGGCGACTTCGTGGACGATGAGGTCACCACTGATCCGCAGACTGTGAAGCTCTGCACCTCCGCCTTCGAGGCAGTCTGGGAACGGGCGGTCCCGCACGAGGACTTCCGGCTGCGCTAACCGTGTCCGCATCCTCCAGCGTTCAACAAGCCAAGCAGGCCCTCGGCCAGCGTCTGCGCGATATCCGGCGGGACTCCGGATTCAGCGCGCGGGCGCTGGCCGAAGCTGCGGGCTGGCATGAATCGAAGTGTTCCAAGATCCAGAGCGGCCGGGTGATGCTTTCGGAGGCAGACCTACGTGTCTGGACGGCCGTCTGCGGCGTCCCGGATCAGGCCGCAGACCTCATCGCGACGGCCCGGAACATCGAGGGAATGTACGTCGAGTGGCGGCGCCTTGAGCGCGCCGGCCTCAAACGGGCACAGGAGTCCGTGCGTCCTCTGTTCGAGCGCACGCGGAGGTTCCGGATGTACCAGTCGTGGGTCGTGCCCGGACTGCTCCAGACGGCGGCCTACACGCGCGAAGTGCTGAGCACGATCGTCTCGTTGCGCAGCACTCCCGACGACGTTGACGACGCTGTCGCCGTGCGAATGGATCGGCAGAAGGTGCTGCACACGGGAGATCACCGGTTCGCCATCCTGATCGAGGAGTGGGTGCTGCGAACCGTCATCGGAACTCCGGACATCCTGGTCGGTCAGCTCGGTCACCTCATCACCGTCGGCTCTCTCCCATCGGTAAGTCTTGGGGTGATTCCCCTCGGTTCGACCAGAGGCGCCGGCTGGCCGGTTGAGTCTTTCACCATCTATGACGACACACAGGTGAACGTCGAGCTCGTCTCCGCCCACCTCACCATCACCCAGCCGGCCGAGATTTCGGAGTACGGCCAGGCCTTCTCCGAGTTGGCCAGCATCGCTGTCTATGGTGCTGATGCAAGATCGCTCATCACTGGAGCCATCAACGCGCTCGAGTGAATGCGAGCAAGCTCAAGCAAGTTCGTCGACCGCGTACCGTGCTTCTCCCTACCGTCTTTAAACGGCACCAGACGTGCTGAGACGGAGGGAGCGTCACCATGGCGAAGCAGTCCGAGAAGTCCTCGATGACGACTCCGAAGCGACGCGGGGCGAAGCCCGTCTACGGAGACCCGGCCCGGGCCATGAAGCCCAAGCGGACTGAGCTCCCCGCCGGTTGGAGCCCGCTGGACGACTACCGAGCGGCCAACGTGGCCGGTCAAGCCCTGTCCGTCGGAACGCTGCTCCAGATCGCCGCCGTGCGCTCCACCTGTGGCTGCCCCGCCTGCACGGCCCGCCGCACCGGCCCGTCGGCCTTGTCGGCCCGAGGGCGACCAGCTCAACGCCCCCACACCCAACGACTCGATGGGGAGGCGCAACTGTGAACAGTGCGATCCAGGGCGACCCGGTCCGGCACCGCACCGACGGTTGGACGGGCACCGTCGCCGAGACCCCGGGCAAGCTGTCCAACCACGCCTGGGTGGACCGGGACAGCTCCAGCGACCCTTACCCCGAGCTGGTTCTCCTGGACGACTTGGAGGCCACGGATTGAACACCCCGCCGCTGCACGTCTTGCCCCCGGGCGAGGGGATCGTGGTCGACCGACCCGACGGCTACCGCGAGGGGACCTGCTGGGTCTGCCTTCGGGACACGCTGGTCTGCGCGGGCACCACGCTCCAGGCTCCCGGTGACGACCGGAGCACCTGCCACCTGATCTGCGCCGACTGCATCGCCCGCGCGCGGGATCCCCAGCGCCGCCCCGCGCTGCGGGCCGCGCTCACCCCCGCCTGGAACTAGCCGCCGCCAGCCTCTGGGTGGCCCACGAACTCCCGGCCCGTTCGGAACGGGTCATGACGGGCCGGGCCTGCACCACCCTCACCGCTGACCGTCCCTGCTCGGGCGGGCAGCGCCAACCCCGATGGGAGAGGTCCATGAGCACCCCCACCACGCCCGGCGTCGAGTTGAACGAGTTGGGCAGGTTCTTCACGATCGCCGCCCGCCGGATCGACGCGGGCCAGGCCGCGCCGGAGATGTTCTCCGCCGCCGTCGACTCGGCGTGGCACCGGCTCGTCAACGACCCGGCCGCACACGAGGCGTTCGCGCTCCGGCACGCCGGTCGCAGGCTGGTCCACGTCGAGAGCGCCGGCAGCGGTTTCGTCTCCTGGGTGGGCGCGTACGAGGAGGCGTACGGCCCCCTGCCGGAGATCTGGTTCGCCGACGCCGACGGCCTGGTCGACACCGAGGCCCTGGCCCGCTACCGCGAGACGGGCGAGGTCCGGGCCGAGTGGAACTGCTCGCCCGAGCCCGGCGACGGCGACGACCTCGCTCCGGTGGCGACCACCCGGTGATCACCGCACCCTTCGACGGAGCGTCCCGGCCGACCGCCGGGGCGCTCCGCCTCACCGAAGCCCGTACGGAGAACCCCGCCGGCGTGGACGTGGACGGCTATATCGCCGGGCTGTACGAGCACTGCCCGTTCCTGCGGCCGTCCACATTGCGCGGGATGACCGGGTGGACGATCTACGAGATCGCCCCGGGCAGCCACCGGTTCGCCGTGGAAGCCGAGTTGTTCCACGCCGGGGTCCAGGCCGCGGAGTGGATCCGCCCGCTCATGGGGAGGCCGTTCGGCCTCCTCGCGTGCGAGAACATCGTGCTGTGCGGGCACTGCGAGGGCGCGGACCACCGGGAGTTGATGGCCTGGCCGCACTGGGCGTTGAAGCACCTGTACGGACCGGTCGGGGTCATGTTCGGCAAGTTCCCGCAGGGCGCCGGCGAGTCCGGTCGGCACGGGCAGCGGATCCCGCCGCCGCCCTTCTCGTTCCTCCCGGTACGGGCGGGCGTCCGGCCGCTGGACCCGCGATTCCTGGAGACCACCCCCGACCTCGCGGCGGCGTTGGCGGTCTCGGCCGACGACGGCCGCGACGTCTTCGAGCACATCCCTTGCGAATGGAAGGCAGTTCGAGAATGGGCGAGTTCCTTGCCGAGGCCCGCGAAGCGCTGAGGGCCGCGGAGGCCTTCTGCGGGCCGCTGGAGCTGGAGGAGATCAGCAACCGCCGGGGCTCGGCGGTGTGGAAGGCCGGCGGCCCGCGCGGCTCGGTGAGCATCAAGCTCGGCACCGGCGAGGCCGCCGAGGTCACCGCCCGCGAAGCCTCCGTGCTCGACCAGCTCCCCGGATACACCGTGACCGCCGGGCGCTTCGACGGCGGGACCTGGTACGTCACCCCGTGGCTGACCGGTCCGTCCACGTGGGACGTCTTCCGGTCCCTGCGCAAGGGCGACGGCGGAAAGGACGAAGCCCTCGCCGCCTCGGTCGGGCTCTGCCGCGCCGTGGCGGACTTCCACACCGACGGGTGGGTGCACGGCGACCTCCAGCCCGCGCACGGCATCCACGGCGAGGACGGCACGGTCCGCCTCCTCGACTTCGCCTGGACGCGGCGGATCGGCAGCACCCCGTGGACCGCGTTCGACGGCACCATGATCCACCTCACCGCGCCCGAACTCGCCGCCCGCATCATCAACGGCCCCCAGCCCGTCGAAACGACACAGACCGCCGACGTCCACGCCCTCGCCGGCACCCTGTGGACCTGCGTCACCGGGAAGTGGCCGCTGGACTACGACACCGCCGGCCTCGACAAGGGAACGCCGGTGGAGGAATTCCGCAGGGCCATCGCCCGCAGAGCCGTCCCGTTGTCCACCGCGATGCCCTGGCCCGCCCTCCAGGCCCGGCTGCGCCACGTCCTGCTGGCCGCACCCGACGAGCGGCCCACCGCCGCCAAACTGGCGAACCTCGTCGAAGCGGTGGACGGGTGATCGGGCTACGGGAGCTGGGCCCCGGTGACGCCGAGGCCCTGCCGCGGATCTACAGCGCGGAGTCGACCAAGCACCTGGGCCGGGCGGCGATGGACGCTGCCGAAGCCCGCTACTGCGTGCGCGACATCGTGGCGGCTGCGGCGCAGTCGCCCCGCACGCTGTACGTGCTCGGCCTCGACGTCGACGGCGACCTCCTCGGCGTCGTCAAGCTCCACCGGGACCGTCCCGTGGCCGCCGTCAGCTACATCCTGCGCGCGGACGCCTGGGGCCGGGGCTACGCCACCGAGGGGGTGCGCAGGATCCTCGCCCTGGCCTTCGGCCACCTCGGGCTGTCGGAGGTCCGAGCCAAGCACCACCCGGACAACCCCGCCTCCGGCCGCGTCCTCCTCAAGGCGGGGTTCGTCCTGACCGGCGAGCACAACGGATTCATGACCTACGCCGTACACATCCCCCGATCACGGCCCTCAGCCGATGCTGAACGCGCCATCCGGTGGGGGCGGGGAGTCGGTGGCCTCGGCGTCGGTGACCGGGGCGGTCCGGCCGACCAGGTCCGCCAGGTCGTCCCCGTCGGTGAGCCGGGCCGGGAAGATGTCGCCCGCGAGCAGCCGGGTCAGCTCGGCCACCGGCAGGGGCGCCGTCGAGCCGGCCAGCAGGATGTTGCCGTACCGGCGGCCGCGCAGCACCGGCGCCTCCGCCACCAGGCAGACGTACGGGAACACCGCCCGCACCGTCGCCGCCTGCGCCTTGGCGAAGGCCAGCGGCGGGCCGTCCGCCAGGTTCGCCGCGTAGCAGCCGCCGGGGCGCAGCGCGGCGGCGGCCAGTCGCAGGAACTCCACGGAGGTGAGGTGGGCGGGGGTGCGCGAGCCGTGGAAGACGTCGGCGATCACCAGGTCCTGCGAGCCGGCCGGGGTCTCGGCGAGGGCCTCCCGGGCGTCGCCGACGGTCGCGGTGATGTCCGCGCCGGGGCCCTGCCAGGGCAGCTGTTCGGCGACCAGTTCCAGCAGCGGTCCGTCCACCTCCGCGACCCGTTGCCGGGAGCCGGGTCGGGTGGCGGCCAGGTAGCGGGGCAGGGTGAGGGCTCCGCCGCCGAGGTGCAGTGCGTCGAGCGGCTGTCCGGCGGGGGCGAGGGCGTCGGCGAGGTGGCCGAGGCGCCGGGTGTACTCGAACTCCAGGTGGGTCGGGTCGGCGAGGTCGACGTAGGACTGGGGGGTGCCGTCCAGGGTGAGCAGCCAGCCGCCGTCCCGGTCGAGGTCGGGCATGAGCTTGGCGAAGCCCAGGTCGGTCCGCCGCCCGACGGGCACCGGCTCGCCGTGCTCGTCGTCCTCGGCCTGCTCGGCACCGTCGTGCTGCGGGAAGGTCACGCGTGCTCCCCGACGGGCTCGACGTCGAGGTAGGCGGCGAGCCAGCGGTCCAGTTCGGCGAACACCTCGGCGCGGGCCTCCGCACCGGACAGCACCAGGTCGTGCATGCCGCCCTTGATCCGCACGACGGTGACGTGCCGGCCCAGCCGCGGCCCCTGCGCGGCGATGTCGTCGGCGCGCAGCACGGCGTCGGCGTGGTGCAGCGCGTTGTGCCACTTGGTGGTGGAGATGGACCGGGTCGAGGCCATCAGCAGCACCGGCACGTCGATGCCCAGTCCGCGGTGCAGCCGCCGGTGGCCCTGGTGGATCGCCGACAGCCAGCCCGCGTACAGCGGGAAGCTCTCGGGGCGCTTGAGGGTGAGGTCGAAGTCCCACTCGCCCTGGTGGTCCTTGTGCAGGCTGTGGGTGTAGTGCGGGTTGAGCGCGGACGGCAGGACGCGGGTCGGCGCCAGCCGCCCGACCGCCGTCACGGCGGGCCCGCCGAGTGTGCGGACCGCGGGCCCGACCGGCATCGACAGGAACGGACTGTTGAGGAACAGGCCGTCCACCACCCCGCGCCCGGCCCGCCGGCCGGCCCACAGGGCCCCGATCAGCCCGCCGGTGGAGTGCCCGTTCAGCAGCAGCTGCCGGTGCCCGTCCACCTCGCGGATGATCCGGACGGCCTCGTCGATCTCCTCGTCGTACTCGATGAGGTCGCGGACGAAGTTCGGCGACTGGTGGGGGCGCAGCGAGCGGCCGTACTTGCGCAGGTCGAGGGCGTAGAAGGAGAAGCCGAGCGCGGTGTAGTGGTCCGCGAGGTTGGTCTGGAAGAAGTAGTCGTTGTACCCGTGGATGTACAGCACGGCCCGGTCCGCCCCGGGCACCGGCCGACGGACGAGCGTCGCGCACACCGCCCCCTCGTCGTCCGGCCTCAGCGTCAGCTCGGCGGCCTCGTAGGGGGCACCCAGGATGTCTTCACGGAACTCCATGAGGGTGACTGTACTGGCTCAGCCGTTGTCGACCCCGGCATCTCCGACCTGGCGCGATGTGATGATCGCAATGCTTTCGGAGAGCGCTGCGTGGGCGTCGTCGATGGCACGATCGGCCTGCCGACGGGCCTCCTCGGCTTCCTCGTACCGGCCGAGGTCCTTGAACACGGCTTGGAGAGCGATCCAGGTGCTGCCCTCACCGGTGCGGTCGCCGAGTTCCTGACAGACGGCCAGGGACCGCCGGTGGGCGGCCAGGGCTTCGTCCGCCCTCCCGGCACGCCGCAGCGCGATGCCGAGGTTGCGCAGGCTCAGGCTCTCCCCCTGGCGGTCACCGGTCTCCCGCAGCAGGCGGCCGGCCCGCTCGTGGGCCTCCACCGCTTCCCCGACCCGGCCCGCACCGACGAGGGTGACGCCGAGATCGCCCAGCACCAGCGCTTCGTTGTACCGGTCACCGGCCTCCTGGCAGACGGTCCGCGCCCGCTGGTGGACCTCGATCGCCTCGTCGTAACGACCCCGGCGGCTGAGGATCTGGGCGACGCAGCCCCAGGACATCCCTTCGCCGCTCCGGTCACCGAGGTCCCGGAAGACCGTTGCCGTCCGCCGGAACGTCTCGTCGGCCTCGTCCAACCGTTCCGCGTCGATCAGCAGGATGCCGAGGTTGAACGACAGCCGGGCCTCCCACCGCGGGTCGTCCCGGCCGTGCACCAGGGTGAGGGCGTACCGGATCGCGTCGATGGCCGCCTGCCGCTGGTGCAGGCTCGCCAGGATCTCGGCGAGGTTCGCGTGGGCCGAGGCCTCCCCTTTCCGGTCGCCGACCTCCTGGAAGATCTCGCCGGCGGTCAGCAGGGCCTCCATCGCCTCCTCGAACCGGCGGGCCCGGCCCTGCGCGAAGCCGAGGTTGTGCCGTGCCGTCGCCTCCTCGGACCTGATCCCGACGGCGAGGGCGGCGGACAGCGCCGCCGTCGTCATCGCGACGGCGTCGTCGTTCCGGCACCACCGGACCAGATGGCCGACCAGCGCCGAGGACAGCGGTACGGCCACCAGGGGAAGGCCGATCGCCGCCGCCAGACGCACGGTCACGACCAGGTTGGCCCGCTCGCACTCCAGCCACCCCAGGGCCTCGCCCCGGTCGCGGAACCGACCGGGGCCCCGCCTTCCGGGAAGCGCCTCGATCTCCTCGTCGGCGGCCACGGCCGTCTCCGCGTAGTGCACCAGCAGGCGCTGCAGGGCGCTGCCGCCGGCCGCCCGGTGGCGACCGGCCTGTTCCAGCGCGTAGTCCCGGACCAGGTCGTGGAGGTACCAGCGGCCGCCCGCCGTCTGTTCGACCAGGGCGCTGCCGACGAGCCGGGCGAGCCGGGAGCGGGCCTCGCGGACCTTGGCGTCGGCCAGTGCGGCGGCGGCGTCGGTCGAGATGTCGGGGCCGGGGTTGAGGGCCAGCAGCCGGAACAGCTCCGCCTGCGGCTCGGTGAGTCTCCGGTACGAGCGGTCGAGCACGATCCGGACGCCGACCTCGCCGTCGTCCAGGAGGTCGAGCCGGGCGGCGTGATCGGCCAGGTCCGTGGCGAGCTCGTCGGAGCGAAAGTGCGGGTCCAGGACGAGCTGGGCGGCGGCGAGCCGCAGGGCGAGCGGGAGGTGGCTGCACAGTTTCGCGATGCGCCGGGCGGCTGCCGGGTCGGCCGTGACGCGCGCGTCGTCCGCGCGGGCGGCGCGGACGACGGTGTCGAGGAGGGCGACGGCCGCCTCGGGACCGAGGACGCCGAGGCGGTGGAGGCGGGCGCCGAGGCCGGGGAGGGTCTCCCGGGAGGTGACCAGGAGGCGGTGGCGGGTGGACGGCGGCTGGAGGAGGCGGACCTGGTCGGCGGCGGAGGCGTTGTCGGCGACGACCAGGACGCCGCCGCCGTGCTGCTCCAGCCGGGCGCGGTAGAGGGCGGCCCGGGTCTCCGGGTCCGGGGGGATGTGCTCCGCCGGGACGCCGAGGGCGCGCAGCAGGGTGTCGAGGGCCTGCCCGGCCTCGACCGGGGTCCCGTCGTAGCCCCGGAGGTCGACGAGGAAGGCCGCGGAGAAGTGCTCGGCGTCCAGGAGGGCATGGCCGACGGCGGTCGCCAGCGTCGTCTTGCCGATGCCGCCGAGGCCGGTGACCGTCACCGTCGACGGGCCGTCCGTGGTCAGCAGGGCCCGGAGCTCGGCGAGGTCCTGCTCCCGTCCGGTGAAGGCGGAGGTGAGTGGCGGGAGGCCGGCGATGGTGGGCGGCCGGGGGGTGACCGTCACGTGCGCGGTGTGCGCCTGGACGACCGGGCCGTGGAAGTTGCCCCCGCGAATGCTGTTGTGCACCCGGTCAGGGTAGCCGCCCGCGCCTCCCGGCCGCTTCTCGTGCGCCTCCTGTGCGCCGGTGGTTCTGTGGAACGCTTCCCGGACAGACCAGGCGAGTTGGGGAGTTTGCATGCAGCACGGGCATACCGATCCGTCGCTCTACCGTTCGGCCGCCGAGGCGATCGCCGCTCCGCCGGAGAAGCTGGCGTACGTGGCCGGGTTCGACCGGTCGGGGCAGCAGCCGGACGCACTGCTGAGCGTCGACACCGATCCGGACTCGGCGAGCTACGGGAAGGTTCTGAACTTCGCCGAACTGCCCACGCTCGGCGACGAGTTGCACCACTTCGGCTGGAACGCCTGCTCCAGCGCCCTCGCCCACGCCTGCCACGAGAACCCCGAGCGGCGCTACCTGCTGCTGCCCGGGCTGCGCTCCTCCCGGCTGCACGTCCTGGACACCCGGCCCGACCCGGTCCGCCCGCGCCTGGTGAAGACGATCGAGGCCGAGGAACTGGCCGCCAAGGCCGGCTACTCGCGCCCGCACACCCTGCACTGCGGCCCCGACGGCGTCTTCCTCTCCTGCCTCGGCGGCGCCGACGGCGAGGACGGGCCGGGCGGGGTGGCGCTGCTCGACCACACCACCTTCGAGGTGCTGCGCCCCTGGGAGACCGAGCGCGGTCCGCAGCACTTCGCGTACGACGTCTGGTGGCACCTGGGCACCAACGTGGGCATCACCAGCGAGTGGGGCACCCCGTCGATGGTCGAGGACGGGGTGGTGCCGGACCTCCTGCTCGGGCGCAAGTACGGCCACGCGCTGCACTTCTGGGAGCTGGACTCCGGGCGCCACCTCCAGCGGGTGGACCTCGGCGACCAGTACCAGATGGTGCTGGAGCTGCGCCCGGCGCACGATCCGCAGGCGGAGTGGGGCTTCGTCGGCGTGGTCACCAACGTCGAGGACCTCTCCTCCTCGGTGTGGCTCTGGTACCGGGACGGGCCGGCGTTCACCGCGCGCAAGGTGATCGAGATTCCCGCCGAGCCGGCCAAGGCCGAGGACCTGCCGCCCGCGCTGCAGCCGTTCGGCGCGGTGCCGCCGCTGGTCACGGACATCAACCTGTCGGTGGACGACCGCTGGCTGTACGTCTCGGCGTGGGGCACCGGGGAGTTGTTCCAGTACGACGTCTCGGACCCGTTCCACCCCCGCCTGGCGGGCTCGGTGCGGCTCGGCGGGATCGCCGCCCGCACCCCGCACCCGGCGGAGCCCGGCCGTCCGCTGAGCGGGGCGCCGCAGATGGTGGAGATCAGCCGGGACGGCCGGCGGCTGTACCTCACCAACTCGCTCTACGGCGCCTGGGACGACCAGTTCTACCCGGAGGGCATCGAGCCCTGGATGGTCAAGCTGGACGCCGACCCGGAGGCCGGCGGGCTGAGCATCGACGAGCGCTTCTTCCCGCACGGCGCCGACTTCCGGGGCCTGCGCGTCCACCAGACCCACCTGGCGGGCGGCGACGCCTCCTCCGACTCCTACTGCTTCCGCTGACCCGCCGACGGAGCGGACGGCCGCCCGGTCGGCGGCCGCCGGTCCGACGGCCGTCCGGCCGGCGTCACCGGTACAGCGCCTGGTCGAACCGCACCTGCGTGGACGGCAGCCCGGCCGCCGCCAGCCGGGTGCGGACGGAGCCGACCATGCCGATCGGCCCGGTGACGCAGGCCAGGTGCTCGCGCCAGTCGCCGGCCGAGGCGACGGTGTCGGCGAGCTCGCCGACGGTGACCGGGGTGACGGTCAACCACGGCTTGTGCAGGCCGAGTTCGGCCAGCGAATGCCAGTCGTAGAGGTCCGCGCGCTCCCGGGCGCCGACGAACAGGTGGACCCGGCGCCCGGTCGGCCGGCGGGTGGTCTGCTGCTCGATGATCGCCTTCATCGGGGCGAGGCCGGTGCCTCCCGCGACCAGCAGCAGGTCGCGGGCGTCGTCGTCGGGCAGCAGGCTGCCGCGCGGCGGGCCGAGGCGCAGCCGGTCGCCGACGGCGATGTGCTCGACCAGGGCGGCGCTGACCCCGCCGGGGCCGGTGCGGCGGACGTGGAACTCCAGCTCGTTGTCGGCGCGCGGGGCGCAGCCCATCGAGTACTGCCGCCAGGTGTGCGGCAGCGCCGGGTGCTCGACGGTGCCGTACTGCCCGGCCCGGTACGGGTACGGCTCGCCGGTGCGCACCCGCAGCACGGCGAGGTCGGGGCGGCGGCGTTCGTGGCCGGTCACCACGGCGTGCCAGTACGGGGGTTCGGTGAGCGCGGAGTCGGCGCCGGCCACCATCGCGCCGACGGCGAAGCGCAGCATCCGCACCCAGGCGCCCTCCAGGTCGTCGGTCCAGCGCTCGCCGGCCCGGTGCCGGACGGCCGCGCACAGGGCCTCCTCGAAGGCCTCGTAGTGCACCGGTCGGACGCCCAGCTTCCGGTGGTCGCGGCCGAGTTGGCGGAGTGTCTGCTCCAGTTCGGCCGGGCGGTCGAGGTTGTCGATCAGGTGGTGGAAGATCCGTTCCAGGTGGAGCTGCTGGAACTCCATCGAGGCGGGGAAGAGCGGTCGCAGATACGGGCGATGGCTGAACATCACCGCGTAGAGGTGGTCGATCAGGTCCGCGAGCGGGGAGATCAGGTCGAGGTCGCGCCGGATCAGGTGCTGGTCGGCGGCGCCGTCGTAGCCGCCGTCCTCGCCGTACGCGCCGTACCCGAAGTCGCCGCCGCCCGAGGAGGACGGGGCGAGGAGTTGGCGTCGCAGGCGCATCGCGTGATGGCGGGCGATCAGGCGGTCGTACTCGGCGGTGGCGGTGGCGGTGCCAATGCTCATGCTGCTGTTGTCCATGTCCCGTCCAGTCAACTGCCGGGCGGCCGAGCGCGAGAAGGGCCGATCGCCCCGGAGGAACCCGGGACCATCGACCCCTTGCGTTGGTACGTGTGGACCGGGATGGCTTTCGGCCACCACGGACCGGACCGCCCGGAAGGGCCGGTACGGCCCCGGACGGGCGGCCCCGGACGGGCGGCCCCGGACGGGCGGCCCCGGACGGGCGGCCCCGGACGGGCGGCCCCGGACGGGCGGCCCCGGACGGACAGGCCCGGAAGGGCGGGCACGACCCCCACGGCCCCGGAAGGACGGCCGCCGAAGGACACGCGCGGCAGGGCGCCCGCGAAGGAACGGGTGCGACGGGCAGGTGCCCCACGCCCCGGTGCTCTCCCACCACCAGGACCCGGGGCACCGCCGTCGTCAGACCCCTGCCCGGTGCGTCTCCCGGCGCTCCAGCCGCCGCTGCCGGCCCTGGCGCAGCGGCTGTTCGGGCAGCCACCCGAAGGTGAGGCAGGCGCCGACCACTCCGAGCAGCATCCCGATCACGAAGCCGCCCAGGTTGGAGGTGAGCCAGCTGGCCAGCGAGGCCAGCACGGCGAGGATGGAGTAGAACAGCCGCTGCGCCGGATTGAACAGGATCAGCAGGCCGCACAGCATCATCACCGCCGGCACCAGGTACCCGGCCAGCCCCTGCATCCCGATGTGCAGGATGACGGGCAGCGGGGCCTTCAGGGTGAACAGGATCTCGGCGCCGCCGAGCGTCACCAGCAGCCCGCCCCAGAACGGTCGCTTGCCCCGCCAGTCGCGCTTGGTCGGGCGCGCGGTCGGCTCGGCGGCGGTGGCCGCCGCGGCCCGGGCGGGTGCGGCCGCCGTCCCCTCGGCGGCCACCCCCTCGGCCCGTGCCGCGGTGCCCTCGCCGGTGCCGGCCGGCTCCGGTACGGACTCCGTCATGGTCAGCAGCCCGTGGAGCTGAAGCTCAGCCGCAGGTTGGGCAGCTTGAACCCGACGGCGGTGCTCGCGTAGTTGTGCTGGTTCAGGTGGGTCAGGGTGACGTGGTCGGCCTGCTGGCCGAAGACACCGGCGCCGCCCTTGCCGACCGGGCCGGCCTTGGTGTAGGTGCTGGCGTCGCCGCCGATCTCGATGTTCTTGAACTCCGCGTCGCCGGAGAGCAGGTCGGAGTCGGTGGTGAGGTCGGAGGCGGTGACGGGGGTGCCGCCGTCGCCCGCGTGGATCACCAGGTTGATGCCGCCGAGGTCGACGCTCTGGCACAGGTTGGTGATCTCGGCCTTCTTGATCGCCGACACCGCGACCAGCACCTGACCGCCGGTGGAGCCGGCGTTGGGGCTGTCGGGGATCATCGAGTCCAGCGCGCCGAACTGGGCGAAGCCCTCGCCGTCCAGCTTGTCCGCGGTGATGGTGAACGGCATTCCGGAGATGGAGAACTGGGCGGCGAGCACGCCCTGGGCGGTGAGCGCCATCAGGACGCCCCCGGCGGCGACGGCCGGGACGGCCATCAGGGCGGTGCGCTTCAGCCGGACCCGTCCTCTTCTCGGCCCGCTCGGCGTCTGCGGGGTCTCGGCCGCCGTGGCGGCGTCCTCGGACATGGCCATGTGTGTGCTCCCTGTGGGTGGATGGGTCTGCAGGCACTTGGCACGTTGTCCTGGCGCGGACAGCGTTCCCCGGGCGCGACCGGGCCGTCCGCCCCTCGGCAGCGGGGCGGGTCCGGTCAGCACGCGGTAAGTAACTGGGAAGCTACTGCCCGGTATTGGCCGGGTCAATACGGGTGCACGAAGGGATCTTCACCAATCGGCGACCCGCTTCGGCCAGTCCCGCACCCCCATCCTCTCGGCCGCTTCCGCCGGACCGAGGAACGGCGACAGGCAGAACATGCTCAACACCGGTAGCAGTTCCATCAGTTGTTCGGTACGGCCGGAGTCGATCCACCGGTAGATCGCGCTGTAGACACCGCCCACCACCGAGTCCACCATCTCCTTCGAGTTGACCCCGCCCGGCAGTTGGGGCACCTCGTCGAAGAACGCCCGGAACCTGGTCAGCAGTTGGGCCCGCTCCCGTCGGCCCGCCGGGCCGACCGCCTCGACCTCGATCACCGCCATCGTGGCGAACGCCGGTGTTCCGGCGAGAAGTTGGAGCATCGCGCCGAGCGCCTTCCGGATGCCCCGGCACCAGTCGGATTCAGCCGTGAAGGCCGCCGCCATCCGCCGGATCACCACACCGGTGCCGTGCCGGTGCGCGGCCAGGAAGGCATCCTCCTTGCCGCTGAACAGCTCGTAGAAGACCGGCCTGGTCACGCCCGCCGCGCGGCAGATGTCGCTGATCGTCGCGTGCTGGTAGCCGCGCTCGGCGACGGTCCGCACCAGGCCGTCCAGCAGCCGCTCGCGCTGGGTCGCGGCGACCACGCCGGCGGGCAGCCGGCGCGGCCCGGGCTTGATCGAGCGGGCCGGATCGCGGCCGGTCCGGGCGCCCGGCAGCAGGACCACGTCGGCTCCACGGAGGTTCTTCCGATCCATCACCAACTCCTGTGTCCTGTATTGACATTGATGGAACACCGGGTTTACAACACTGACAGGTTTCCAACCGGTGGGCCAGCAGGCCCCCACCGGCCGGACCTCCGGGGGCTCCGGGGAGCCCGGGCGAACGCCCGGGCCACGGGACCACGGCGGAGACGGGGCGCGACGGCGGCAGCCGTCGACGTGCCCCACGGCACCGCACGTCCCCGACCGAACGGCGCGGTGCCGTTGGTGTTCCACGCCGCCGTCCGTACGCACGACCGTGCCACCGCAACGCCGCACCACCACCGCACGACCGTGCCACCGCAATGCCGTACCACCGCACCGCCGTACGCCCACCCTTGCGTACGTCCGCACCGCCGTACCGAGCGGGCGGGCCCGTGGCGCCGGGCCCGCCCGCACGCCGGCCGGTGCCGAAGCCCGCGGGACGTCGCCCCGGCACCGGGCCACCGGCGCCGAACCACCGGTACGAAGCCCTCCGGTACGAAGCACTCCGGTACGCCATGCACCTCCCCCGTCGTGCACACCACCACACCCGCACGCGGGGATTCCCCCACCCGTCCGTCGGACGGAGAGAGGCACCCTCATGCGCATCAGCCGCACCCTCGCCACCGCCGCCCTCGCCGCACTCGCCCTCACCGGCGCGGCCGTCGCCCCCGCCCAGGCCGCCGGCGCGGTCCTCACCACCGGCAGCCCGACCGGCCCGGCCGTCGCCGTCGGCGACGTACTGACCGCCAACCTGGTCTCCGGCACCTCCGCGACCTTCTACAACAGCGCCACCGGGACGACCGGCGTCAAGTGTGCCGCCTCCTCCTTCTCGGCGACGGTGACCTCCAACCCGGCCGCGCCGGGCAGCGCCACCGAGCAGCTCAACACCCAGACCTTCGGCTCCTGCACCTCCAACGTCATCGGCGTCACCGGCGTCAAGAGCGTCACGGTCACCAGCCTGCCGTTCACCAACACCGTCAGCGACGGCCCCGGCAACCCGGTCAAGCTCACCCCCGGCGCGGCCGGCGTGATGGGCACCACGGTGGTGCTCAACACCATCCTGGGCAGCATCAACTGCAACTACCAGAACACCACCGGGATCAACGGCACCACCTCCAACACCGGCAACACCATCGGCTTCACCGGCCAGCCGTTCGCCCTGGCCTCCGGGCCGAGCCTGTGCTTCGCGACCGGCTACTTCAGCGCCACCTACGGCCCGGTCCTCGATACCTCGGTCGCCGGCAGCCCGGCCCTCTTCGTCAACTGACGCCCGGGCCCTCCCGGCCCGTCCCGACAGCGGCGGCGCACGGCACCCTCACCGGGCCGTGCGCCGCCGCGCCGACCGGCCCCGCGGCACGCCCCCGGACCCGGCCGCCCACCCCCGAGACAGCGAAGTGACCGGCCGGTAGGGTGGCGCCGCACGGAGACGGCGAACCGGAACGGGGCGAGCGGATGAGCGACAACGGCACGGGTTTCTTCACCTCGGTGGCGGACGCCGCCGAACAGCTGGCCGCCACCGGCTACCTGGCCTCCACGGCCGTGGCCACCACCGTCTTCCTCGCCGACCGGCTCGGCAAGCCGCTGCTGGTCGAGGGCCCGGCCGGGGTCGGCAAGACCGAACTCGCCAAGGCGGTGGCCGCGATCGGCCACGCCCGGCTGGTCCGGCTCCAGTGCTACGAGGGCATCGACGAGGCCCGCGCGCTCTACGAGTGGAACCACGCCAAGCAGTTGCTGCGGATCACCGCCGGCCGCGACGAGGGCTGGCAGGAGGCCCGCACCGACATCTTCGGCGAGGAGTTCCTGCTCACCCGCCCGCTGCTCACCGCGATCCGCGGCGAGGAGCCGACGGTGCTGCTGATCGACGAGATGGACAAGGCCGACGTCGAGGTGGAGGCGCTGCTGCTGGAGGTGCTCAGCGACTTCCAGGTCACCGTCCCCGAGCTCGGCACCATCACCGCCACCCGCCGCCCCTTCGTCCTGCTCACCTCGAACGCCACCCGCGAGCTCTCCGAGGCCCTGCGCCGCCGCTGCCTCTTCCTCCACCTCGACTACCCCGAGGCCGAGTTGGAGCGCCGGATCGTCCGCCTCAAGGTGCCCGGCCTGGACGGGACGCTGGCCGATTCGCTGGTCCGGGTCGTCGGCGCGCTGCGCGCGATGGAGCTGCGCAAGGCGCCGTCCGTCGCCGAGACCATCGACTGGGCCCGCACCCTGCTCGCCCTCGGCGCCGACACCCTCGACGAGACGGTCGTCCGGGAGACCCTCGGGGTGATCCTCAAGCACCAGGACGACGTCCGCAAGGCCGCCCAGAAGCTCACCCTCGCATGACGACGCCCCCGCCGGCCGACACCGCCGCCCGCCTCACCGGCCTGGTCCGCGCCCTGCGCGGGCACGGCCTGCGGATCGGCCCGGCCGAGACGGTGGACGCCGCCGCCGTGCTGGAGGTCCTCGGTTTCGCCGACCGCGAGCAGATGCGGGCCGGTGTGGCCGCGGCCCTGCTGCGCTCGGAGGGCCAGCGGAGCGTCTTCGACGCCGCCTTCGACCTGTTCTTCCCCCTCGCTGTCGGCACCCCGGAGGCCGTCCGGGCCGACCCGCCGCCCGTCCCCGACGACCCCGAGCCGCCCCGCTTCGGCCGCCCCGACCCGCTGCGCGAGCAGCTGCGCGAGCGCCTGGCCGCCGCACTGGCCGACGACGACCGCGCCGCCCAGGCCCGGCTGGCCGGCGAGGTGGTGGAGGCCTTCGGCCGGTACGGCGCCGGCGGCACCCCGGGCTCGGACGGCTGGTCCGCCCAGCAGGCGCTGGGCCGGCTCGCCCCCGAGACGCTGCTCGCCCGCGTCCTGGCCGCCCTGCGCGAGCGGCGGAGCGCCCCGGACCTCTCCGACCTGGTGCTCGCCGACGAGATCCGCCGCCGCATCCAGGACTTCCGCGCCCTGGCCGCCGGCGAGGCCCGCCGCCGGGTCGCCGAGCTGCGCGGCCCCGAGCGGATCGCCGAACGCGCCGTCGCCCCCACCGCCGACCTGGTCGACTTCCTCTACGCGGGGCGCGGCCAGGTCGCCGAACTGCGCCGCACCGTCCACCCCTTGGCCCGCAAGCTGGCCACCCGGCTGGCCGCCCGGCGTCGCCGCGCCGCCCGCGGCGAGATCGACCTGCGCCGCACCCTGCGCCGCTCGCTGAGCACCGGCGGGGTGCCGCTGCGCCCCGCGTACCGGCTGCGCCGCCCGGTCCGCCCGGAGCTGGTGCTGCTGTGCGACGTCTCCGGCTCGGTGGCGGGCTTCGCCGACTTCACCATGCTGCTGGTGCGGGCGATGAGCGAACAGTTCAGCAAGGTCCGGGTGTTCGCGTTCGTCAACCGCACCGCCGAGGTGACCGGCCTGCTGCGCGGCGACGACGACCCGGCCCGCCTGGCCGCGCGGATCCTCACCGAGGCCAAGGTGACGGGCTACCACGGCAACAGCGACTACGGCGCCGCGCTCGGCGAGTTCGCCGAGCGGCACCTGGACGCCGTCGGCCCGCGCACCTGCGTGCTGGTCCTCGGCGACGCCAGGAACAACCGGCGCGACCCCAACCCGGACGCGCTGCGCCGGATCGCCGGCCGGGCCCGCCGGGTGTTCTGGCTCAACCCCGAGCAGCCCTCGCTCTGGCCGACCGGCGACTCCGCCGCCCTCGTGTACGCGGGCGTGGTGGAGATGCACTCCTGCCGCAACGCCCGCCGCCTCGGCGAGCTGATCGCCCGCCTGCTGCCGGTCTGACGCCGGTCCGACGGTGCGGGGGCGCCGGTCGCGGCCCCCGTCCCCGGACGGCCTCGACCGGCGCCCCGGGGTCTACTTTTCGAGGTGGGCCAGGAAGTCCAGCAGCGCCGCGTTGACCTCGGCCGGGCGCTCCTGCTGCGTCCAGTGCCCGGTCTCCGGCAGCCGGACGTGCCCGTGCAGCCTGGGCACCCGGCTCAGCAGGTGGTCCAGCACCGGGCGCGGGACCATCGCGTTGACGAGGTCCTGCTCCCCCACCACGAACAGCGCGGGCACGTCGACCGTCACCCCGGTGAAGGCGGCCAGCAGTTCGGCGTTCCGGTCGAGGTTGCGGTACCAGTTGAGCCCGCCGGTGAAGGCCTTCTCGCCGTGCGGGGCGTAGTCGGCCTCGAAGGCGTCGAGGTCCGCCTCGGTGAGCCAGTCCGGCAGGCGTTCCGGCTCCGGGAGGCTGTCCAGCAGCCCCTCGCCCTCGGGGACGATCCACACGCGCGGAGTGCCGTCCGGCGACTTCGCGGACAGGATGCGGCGCAGGCTGGTCCGGACGTCCGCGGCCAGTTCGGCGTCGGCCCGGCCGGGCTCCTGGAAGTAGACCTGGTAGTAGCCCTCGCCGAAGGCCGCCCGGGCGGCCTCCAGCGGCGGCGGCCCGCCCACCGGCAGCGGCGGCACGCTCAGCCCGGCCACTGCGCGCACCAGGTCCGGCCGCAGCGCCGCGGTGGCCCAGGCCACCGGCGCGCCCCAGTCGTGCCCGACCACGACCGCCCGTTCCTCGCCGAGCGCGCCGATCAGCGCCGTCACGTCGCCGACCAGGTGCAGCAGGCTGTACTGGTCCACCCGCTCGGGCCGGTCGCTGCGGGCGAATCCGCGCTGGTCCGGTGCGACGACCCGGTAGCCGGCCTCGGCGAGCGGCGCGAACTGGTGGCGCCAGGAGTACCAGCTCTCCGGAAAGCCGTGCAGCAGCAGGACCAGCGGGCCTTCGCCCTGCTCCGCGTAGTGCAGCCGGACGCCGTTCACCTCGATCTCGCCGTGCTTGATCGCGTCGTTCAACTCGCCACTTCCCATCCGGTGAAGACATGCCGTCACTTCCGACCCTGCCCAGCCGACCGCCCCCGGAACCCCGCCGGCTCCGGGGGATGGAAGCGGCCGAGGCCGCCCCGGAATCCCGGGACGGCCTCGGCCTGAACGGAACTGATCGGACGTCAGTTCACGGTGTAGCTGTACGGGATCGCCGCGAGCACCGAACCGGTGGTGTTCAGGACGTTGTTGGCGGTGGCCACGCCGGTCGGGCCGGACACCAGGTACAGCACGCCCTTGACGGTGCTGCCCTTCGGGCCGGCCGGGGTCAGCGTCACCTGGAGCGAGCCGGTGGCGCCGGGGGCGACGGTCACCGGGGTGGCGGCCGCGGCCGAGGCGTTCACCGAGGCGGCGTACGGGTCACCGGTGCTGGAGGTCAGCGCCGGGTCGAAGGCCTGGGTGTGCGCGGTGGCCGTGATGGTGGAGGTGCCGGCGGGCGCGGAGCCGCTGCCGAACGGGCCGATCTGCTGGACGAAGGTGCCCCAGGTGCCGGGGACGACCGGCTGCTCGGCGGTGCCGTTGTCGGTGACCACCGAGACGGTCGAGCCGTCCTGGGCCTTCTTCAGGTCGCCGAACAGGTCCGGCGAGCCGGTGGTGGCGCTCAGCTCGATCTGCGCCGGCGTCGAGGACGCCGCCACGGCCTTGAGCCGGTCGGTGCCCGGGGGCACCAGGAAGGACGGCACCGCGGAGCTGAGGCTCAGCGGCAGGCTGACGGTCGCCGAGGCGCCCTGCGGCACCAGCGCCAGGTCGACCCGGCGGTCCAGCCGGCCGTCGGCCGCGATCCGCTGGGTCGCGACGGTGTTGTTGGTGTAGTTCACCTGGACGGTGACCGGCTTGCCGGCCGCCAGCTCGGTGCGGGCGTCGTTCGGCAGACCGGCCGCGGTGGCCTGGTTCTGGTTGAACGCGACGGTGCCGGTGAAGTCCTGGGCGAGCTCCTGGCCGCTGACCGGGCCGAGCACGTTCAGGACGAACCGCCAGCGGCCGGCGGCCGGGTTGACGGCGGTGGCCGAGACGCCGTTGCCGGTGCCGGCCAGGTTGCCCTGGGCGTCGAACTGCCCGTTGCCCTCGATGTCGACCGGGGTGCCGTTCGGGCTGATCAGCGCGCCCTGCATGAGCAGCTTCGGGTCCTTGCCGACGGTCACGCCGACCCGCAGGTCCTTCTGGCCCTTCGGGACGTCGAAGGCGTACGCGAAGCTCTGCGTCGGCGAGGCGCTGCGGCCGTTGCCACCGGTGACGGTACCGGTGAAGGTGCCCTTGCCCTGGTTGACCGGGACGAGGCTGCGCAGCACGACCGGGACGCTGGTGGTGTTGCCGTTGGAGCTGGAGACCAGGACGGCCTCGCTGGAGTCACCGCTGGTGGCCGGGGTGGTGAGCTGGACCTTGAGGGTCTTGGTCTGGCCCGGCTTCAGGTCGGTGGTGTTCGGGCTCACGGTGCCGGCCGGCACCGCGCGCTGGGTGGCGGTGCCCAGCTGGACGGCGCCGCTGTAGCCGGCCTTGCCGGCCGGGGTGTAGAGGATCGCGGTCCACTCGCCGGCCACCGGGTGCGGAACGTCCACCAGGCCGAAGTTCGCCGGGGTGGCGCCGCCCTGCGGACGGGTGTTGGTCTCGAAGCGGCCCGAGGGGTCGAGCAGCGTCATGCGGACCACCGGTCCGTTGGTGACCGGGTTGGGCGCGCCCTGCCAGGCGATCGAGGCCGCGAGGCGGTCGGCGCCGGCCGGGACGGTGAACTTGACCTGCTTCTGCACCCAGTCCGCGCCGTTGGTCGCGTACTTGAAGGTGTCCTTCGAGGACGGGTCCAGCTGGACGGTCTGCTGGTTGCCCGACTGCGGGGCGAAGCTGCGGGTCGCGGCGCTCACCGTCTGGGTGGTGTCACTGGTGTTGGTGACGGACACGTCGGCGGTGTGGGTCGAGCCGGGGGCGCCGGCGATGTCGACCTGGCCGGTGTTGACCACGACGGTCTTCGCGCCGTCGGTGCCGTCCCCGTCGTCGTAGCCGCGGGCGGCCTCGACGGCGGCGCGGACGTTCAGCAGGCCGGCGCCCTGCTCCTCGGCCGGCACGCCGAGGTCGGTGGCGGTGCCGGTGAGGAACTTCTTCACCAGCGCCGGGGCGGGCGAGTCGCCGCCGTGGGTGTCGCGGTAGGCCTGGATGACCAGGGCCGCGGCGCCGGTGACGAACGGGGCCGACTGGCTGGTGCCGCCGAACGGCTGGATCGGCGAGGGCTGGCCGTTGTAGCCCGTGCAGTCGGTGTACTTGCTGGTGTCGGGCGTGCACAGCGCCCAGTCCGACTCGCCCGGGGCGACCAGGTCGACGGTCCGGCCGGCCTGGGTGAAGCCGCCCGAGGAGAGCGCGGAGATCCGGCTGTTGCTCCAGGTCCTGTTGGAGAACTGGGAGGCCGCGTAGCCGGTCTGCTGGTAGTTCTGGTTGTCGGTGGAGGCACCGACCGCGATCACGTACGGGTCGGTGGCCGGGGTGCCGACCGTGCCGCTGATGCCGGCGTCACCGCTGGAGACGGCGACGGTGACACCGGCCTTGACGGCCTGCTCGTTGAAGAGCGAGATGGTGTCGTGCGCGCCGCTGTCCGGGGTGACGTTGCCGCCGAAGGACTCGTTCAGCACGTCGACGTGGGCGACCCGCACCGCGTAGTCGATCGACTGCAGGATCGATGAGTTGGACATCATCTCGCCGCCGGCCTTCAGCGCGACCAGGTCGGCGTCCGGGGCGAGGCCGCGGATGCGGATGTTGCAGCCGGCCGGGAGCGGGTGCGAGGAGTTCACGAACTTGGAGACGTCGTAGACCTGGCGGCCCTGGGCGATGACCGCCGAGGCGTCGCCGAAGGCTTCGGCCGCACCGGTCGGCGCGTCCCAGCCGTCGCCCGCGAAGTCCTGGTAGTCGACCACGGCGTGCGAGCCGTCGGCCCGGATGAAGTCCGGGTTGTCGGGGTCGAGGCCGTCGGCGATGTAGGCGACCTTGACGCCCTTGCCGGTGGCCAGGTCCTCCACGCCGGGCTTGCCGTTGCCGGTGACGGCCCGGGTCGAGTAGAGGCCCTCGGGCTCCAGCAGCGGCTTGCTCGGGTCGGAGGGGCAGACCGTGTTGGTCGCGTTCTCCTCCGCCCCCTGGCCGTTACTGCCCGAAACGGCCTGCGGAGCGGCATCGGCCTTGGGCGCCTTGGCGCCGGCGGCGGCAGCGTCCTTGGCCGCCTTCGCCTTTCCGGCGGCCGCCGGGGCGACCTGGACCTGGGCGTCGGCCACCACGGTGGAGACGGCCGGGTCCGCCTGGAGCTGGGCGCGCAGGGCGGGGCTGACCGTGGCCGAGAAGGCGTTGCCGACCACGAAGCTCTTGATGTCGGTGCCGCCGGCCGCCTTGACCTTCTTCAGCAGCGGCGCCTGCGCGTCGGCGGTCTTCTGCTGCCGGGCGCCCAGGTGGCCGTGGTCGGCCGGGGCGTCCGCGATCTGGTCCTTCAGAATCACGATCACCGGCACCGGGGCGCCGTCCGCGGACGCCGCCCGGGCGTTCTGCGGGTCGGGGGCCGGGGCCGCGTTCGCCATGGTCCCGAGGCTCAGGACCATCGACGCGGCGGTGACCGTGACGGCCGCCGCCAGCTGGGTTTTCCGCCAGCCGATCATATAAATCCTCTCGTCAGATGGATAGCTGACGCATTCCAACGCACCTGAGAGGATCACGACAAGGGGGTAAATCCCCATCAGAAAGTAAAGTTGACCATCAATCAGTAAAATTCACGGAGGAAATCGGGCTGAATCATCATCTTTCAGCCGATCGGCCCTTACCGGACCCGGGGCGACTCCACCGCGGGAAGGGCGGTGGCGACTCCCTTCCCGCGCCACCGCCCGGCGAAACGACGCGGCCGGCGAAACGACGTGCCCGCGAACCGGCGCGGCCGGCTCCTGTCGAGGCCTCCGCCCGCCCCTCCGCCGCCCGCCCGCCGTCCAGCCCGTCCCGGTCAGTACCCGGCCAGCCGCTCCTGAGCGTCCGCCAGGTCCTCGGCGGTCGGCGCGTCGTCCTGGGTCAGCCGGTGGCGCCAGTAGCCGGTGAAGTCGACGGACGCCTTCGGCACGCCGCGCTCCTCGACCAGGTGGCGGCGCAGCACCCGGACCGCCCCCGCCTCGCCGGCCAGCCAGGCGAACGGCCGGCCCGGCGGCAGCTCGGCGGACCGGACGGCCCCGGTCAGCACGGCGCCCGGGGCGGCGCCGTCCCGGTGCAGCCAGTGCACGTCGAGGCCCTCCGGCCCCTCCAGCGGCTGCCGCTCGGCCTCGTCCGCGACCTCGACGTACACCACCGCCCGCACCCCGGCGGGCAGCGCCCCGACCAGCGTCGCGAGCGCCGGCAGCGCGGTCTCGTCGCCGGCCAGCAGCACCCAGTCGGCCGCCGCCGCGGCCTCGGCGAACGGGACCGGCGGGGCGTACAGCGCGGAGGGGCCGACCATCCCGAGCCGGTCCCCCGGTGCGGCCCGCAGCGCCCAGGCGGCGGCCGGCCCGGTGTCGCCGTGCAGCACGAAGTCGATCTCGACCAGCCGGGTGCCGGGGCGCCGCCCGCGCAGGGTGAAACCGCGCAGCAGCGGGCGCCGCTCCTCGGGGATCGCCAGGTAGGCCCGGTACCAGCCCGTCGGGTCGTCCTGCCGGGCGGGCAGCACCGGCTCGCGCTGGCCGGGGCGGGGGAAGCAGAGCTTGAGCTGCTGGTCGGGGGCGGTACCGACGGCGTCGGGCAGTTCCTCGGCGGCGAAGGTGATCCGGGCGGTGCGCGGCGTGATCCGGCGGACCTCGACGACCTCGACGAAGGTGACGGGCAATGTCATCGCGAAACCCCTTCGATTGGTAACCTTACGGCATAAAGAGTTGCCGCAGGGGCGATACTTTACGCCATAAGGAGATGTCGGATGACCGTCTACGCCGGACAGGGCGACGCCCATCGCTCGCTCGCCCTGCTCTGGGGTGCGCCCGCGGAACCGCGCACCGGGCGCAGCGGCCCCAAGCCGGGCCTGAGCGTGGACGCGATCGTGTCGGCCGGAATCGCGGTGGCCGACGCCGAGGGCATGGCCGCACTGTCGATGCGCGCCGTGGGCGAACGGCTCGGCCGCACCGCGATGGCCCTCTACACCTATGTGCCCGGCAAGGCCGAACTGCTCGACCTGATGCACGACCGGGTGCTCGCCGAGCTCCCGGTCGAACGCCCGACCGAACGCCCCGCCGAATACCTGTCCGAACTCCCCGGTGAGCGCCCCGCCGAATACCCGTCCGGACTCCCGGACGGCCCCTTTGTGGCCGAGGACTGGAGGGGGGCCGTCACCGCCTGGGCCGAGAACCTGTACGCCTGCTACCTGCGCCACCCCTGGGTGCTCCAGGTCTCGCAGGCCCGCCCGGTGCTCGGCCCCGCCGAACTCGCCGCGATGGAGGCGCTGTTGCGCGCGCTGCGACCGGCCGCGCTGGCTCCCCGGCGGCTGCGCGGGGCGGTCGCCGCACTCTGGCAGTTCGTCCGCGGCCTGGCCGCCACCACCGCCGACGCACGCGGCGCGGCCGCCGCGACCGGCGTCACCGACGAGGACTGGTGGGCCGGCCGCTCCGCCCGACTGGTCGAACTCGCCCCGGACTTCGCGGAACGCTTCCCCCTTCTCGTCGCCCTGCAGAGCGAAGGCGGCGGCGCCCCGGAGGACGGCCACCTGGAGGCCTTCCGCAGCGGGCTCGCCGTGCTGCTCGACGGCATCGCGGCGGAGGGCCTCCCGACTGATCCACGGTGACGCGGTCCCGGGAACCGGGAACCAGGAGCCGGGAACCGGGAACCGGGAACCGGGAACCGGGCCGCTGCGGGCGGCGCGGTCCCCGGCCTCGGATACCGCATCGCCCGCGGCACCGCCGCTCCGCGCCGGCCCGAAAAACTTTTTCCCGCAGGCAGGCAACCCGCCCCGTCACCCATCGCGTTCAGCAGCCGTGAGAATGAGACGACCACCGCGGCCGACCGGGCCGCCGCAGCGAACGGGAACGGCACGAGCACCATGGCGGGGACAGCACGATGAGGGACGCGACACCGGACTTCGAGGAGTTCGTCTCCGCCTGCGGACCGAAGCTGCTGCGCACGGCCTGGATGCTGACCGGCGACCGGCACCAGGCCGAGGACCTGCTGCAGACCGCACTGGCCAAGGTCTGGCCCAAGTGGGAGCGGATCGCCCCCGACCGTCCCGAGGCGTACCTGCGCAAGGTCCTGGTCAACTGCCACGTCTCCTGGTGGCGCCGCCGCTGGACCGGGGAACTGCCGCACGGGGAACTGCCGGACCGGCCGTCGCCGGGCGCGGACCCGTACGAGGACGTGGTGGTCGGGCAGGTCGTCGCCCAGGCCGTCCGGGCGCTGCCGCCGCGTCAGCGGGCCGTGGTCGTGCTGCGCTTCTTCGAGGACCTGAGTGTGGAGGAGACCGCCGAGGCGCTGCGCTGCTCCACCGGCACGGTCAAGAGCCAGACGCACCACGCGCTGGCCGCCCTGCGCGGCCGGCTGCCCACCCGGGAACTGCTGCTGGACGGAGGACACCGTGACCGGATGTGACCTGCTGGACCCGGACTCGCACGGGCCCGCCGGCGGCGACGAGGAGCAGGAGCTGCGGTTCCTGCTCCAGCGGGCCGTACCGGACCTGGACGCCCCCGAGGACCGGATGGACCGGGTCCGCGCCCGCGCCGCCCGCACCCGGTCCCGGCGGCGGACCGCCACGATCGGTGCCGGACTGACCGGCGGGCTGGTCGCCGCGGCGCTGGCGGCCGCACCCGCCGTCGCCCCGGCCCCGGAACGAGGGGCGGCCGCGGGGCCGGCGGCGACACCGTCCGCCGTGGCCACGGTCCCGCCCCCGGAGGCGACCGTCCGCTTCCCGTCCCTGCCGGACGTGGCCGTCGACGTGCCGCACGGCTGGCGCACCCGCGCCGGCGTCACCGACGACCCCCGGGACGGGATCGGCTTCCTGGCCACCCACCCGCTCGACGTGAAGTCGTCCTGCCCGGAGGGCGACCTCTGCGTGCCCGTCGGACCGCTCACCGCCGACGACGCCTTCGTCATGCTCCGGCTGGTCGACGACCCGGCCCGGATCCCGCAGACCGCCGCGCGCCCGGCCACCCTCACCGAGGGCAGCCCCGAGACGTTCTGCACCATGTACGGCGGCACCCGGGAGTTCGTCGGGCACCGCGTCGTCGTCCGGGGCGGCCGCCCCGAGCTGATCGAGCTGACGGCCTGCCTGCGCCAGCCGTCCGACCCGACGCTGCGGCAGGTACGGCAGGTGCTCGACTCCCTGCGGACCACCACCGGGAACGGCAGCACGCCCGCGAACACCCCGCGCGGCTGATCCGAGCCCCCTCGCCCGACGCTCCTCCCCCCAAGTTCCTTTTCCGAAGCTCCTTTTCCGAAGGCTGAACCGCCATGTCCCTACCCCGTCGCGCCCTGGCCGGGCTGGCGCTGCTCCTCGTGAGCTGCGCGCCCAACACCGCCGCAGGGCCCGTGCCGCCGGCCGCGGCCGTCCCCGACACCCCGGGCACCCCGGGCGCCCCCGCGCCCGCAGCGCCCACGCCGCACCCGACCGCGGCGGCCGTGGCCGCCCGGCCCGCTCCGCCCGAACTGCCGCGCCAACTGCCCGGGGTCGGGCCCCGCCTGCTGGCGGCCGTACCCGCCGGGACGCGGCAGGCGCTGGTCGTCACCGGCGACGGCCCCGACGCCTCGACCGGCCGCGCCGTCCTCTACCGCGACGACGGCACGGGCTGGCTCGCCGGCCCGACCTGGCCCACCCGCAACGCCCTGCACGGCTGGACCGCGGACCACCACGAGGGCGATCTGCGCTCGCCGATCGGCGTGTTCAACCTCGGCGACGCCGGCGGGCGCCTGCCCGACCCGGGCACCCGGCTGCCCTACGACCACACCGACGACTTCAGCATCTCCGGCACCGGTTTCGCGGGCGAGCCGCTCGCCGGGGCCTTCGACTACGTGGTGGCCATCGACTACAACCGCGTGCCCGGCGCCTCCCCGCTCGACCGGCGCCGCCCGCGCGGCGGGCAGTACGGCGGAGGCATCTGGCTGCACGTCGACCACGGCGGGCCCACCCACGGCTGCGTCGGACTGACCCCCGACCGGATGCGCGAACTGCTCCTCGCCCTCGACCCCGCCCTGCACCCGGTGGTGGTCATGGGCGACGCCCCGGCCCTGGCCCGCTGAGGGCCGGGCGCCCGGTGCGGACCCCGTCGGCGGCGGCCGCACCGCGGTTCGCCGCCGCGCAACCGCTCCCCGCCGCCCGGCCGCGCTAGCCGTGCCGGGCTGCGGGGAGCGCCAGCAGGACACCGAGCACCACCAGGGTCGCGTACCCGGCGATCTCGTGGCCCGCCGGCACCAGGACCCGGACGAAACCGAACAGCCGGAAGCCCTCGATCCAGGTGGACAACAGGCCCGAGGCGCCGCCGACGATCAACACCGAACCGAGGTAGCCGAGCAGCGTCTTCATGCCCCCGAGCCTAGGAAGGCGGCCGGTCGCCGGACGTCCGACTTTCGGTGCGGACCCGCGCCACCAAAGTCGTCCCTTCCGCACGGGTCCGCACGGCTCCGGGCGGCCCCCCGGGCTCCCCGCGCGCCCGCAGAACTCCGGACGGAGCAGCAGGTCCGGCGGCCCGGCGGCGGCCCGGGTACGTTCGCCGTGTGCAGCCCAAGCGTGTGCAGCAGAAGTCCCCGTACGTCACCAGGGCCGCGGCCGGCACCGCCGCCTGTGCCGCCCTGGTGCTCTCCGCCATCGCCCCGGCGGCCCTCGCCCAGGACTCCGTCCCCGCCGTCGGCGGGGAGCGGCTCGGCCGCCCGGCCGTCCAGGTCGAACCGCTGGCCGGGGCGCCGGCCCTGCCGTCCGAACTGACCGGCCGATCCTGGCTGGTCGCCGACGCGGCCACCGGCGAGGTGCTCGCCGCCCGTGACGCCCACCTGCCGTTGCCCCCGGCCAGCACCCTCAAGATGCTGTTCGCGGACACCGTGCTGCCCAAGTTCGACCGGGGCCTGGAACACAAGGTCACCACGGCCGAACTCGCCAGCCTCGGCGCCGGCAGCAGCCTGGTCGGCGTCAAGGAGAACCTCGCCTACCGGGTCGAGGACCTCTGGCGGGGCGTCTTCCTCAGCTCCGGCAACGACGCCGTCCACGTCCTCTCCCACATGAACGGCGGCATCCAGCGGACCGTCACCGAGATGCAGGAGCGCGCCCGGACCCTCCAGGCCCGGGACACCCATGTGGTCTCCCCCGACGGCTACGACATGGACGGCCAGGTCTCCTCCGCCTACGACCTCACGCTCTTCGCCCGGGCCGGGCTGCGCAACACCGACTTCCGCTCCTACTGCTCCACCCGCACCGCGAGCTTCCCCGGCGGGCTGGACAAGACCACCGGCCGGCGCACCAGCTTCGACATCGCCAACACCGACCGGCTGCTCGGCAAGTACCCCGGCCTGATCGGCGTCAAGAACGGCTACACCACCAACGCGGGCGCCACCTTCACCGGCGCCGCCGAACGCGACGGCCGCACCCTGCTGGTGACGGTGATGCACCCCGAGGTGCAGGGCAGGGTGTACGACGAGGCCGCCAGCCTGCTCGACTGGGGCTTCGCGGCCGCCGGAAAGGTCCAGCCGGTCGGCAAACTGGTCGACGAGCCCGCCCGCCCCTCGCCCGCCCCGTCCGCCGGGGCCGGCGCCGAGGCCGTCGACCAGCTCCCGCCCTGGTCCCGCCCGCCGGTGGCCGGCAGCTCCGACTCCGGCTTCGCCGCCGCCGTCTGGACCGCCGCGGCCCTCGGCACCGCGCTCGCCGCCTGGGCCACCGCCCGCACCGCCGCCCGCCGCCGAGCCGCGCCCGCCCGGGCCGTCCCCGTCCCCGCGTACGGCGGGGGCGGCGCGACCTCCGTCGGGGGCGCCACCGGCGTCGGTGGCCGCGGCCGGCGCCGCGCGGTCCGCCACGCCCGCACGCTGATCCGCAGCGCGCGCAGCGCCCGCCCCCACGCCCGAACCCACCGCACCGGATCCGACTGACCGGCGGGGACGGTACCCGGCCCGCACGCCCTTCCGGGGGAGCGCGCCGGCCGGGTTCCGGCGAACCGCCCTCTAGACTTCCGGCCATGACCACGCCCGACCACTCCGCCGCGGACCGGCTCTCCCGGATCGTCCGGCTCTCCTCCGGGAGCTACCTGCTCGTCACCACGTACAAGAAGGACGGCACCACCGTGCCGACCCCGGTGTGGGTGGTGCGTGACGGGGAGGCGCTCGGCGTCTGGACCGTCGCGGACTCCTGGAAGGTCAAGCGGATCCGCAACCGCGCGGACGTGGTGGTCGGCCCCTGCGACGTCAAGGGCAACCCGACCGGCGACCAGTACCCCGCCACCGCCGAGATCCTCGGCCCCGAGCGCACCGCCGCCTACCGCACGCTGCTGCGCCAGAAGTACGGCCTGCTCGGCGTGCTCACCCTGCTCGGCAGCCGGCTGCGGCGCGGCGAGCGCGGCACCGTCGGCATCCGGATCACGCTCGCGGACTGAGCTACGGGTGCGGGCCCGCCAGCACGCTGGGCAGCCCGACGAACTCCGGCCAGGTCTCCGCAGAACAGGGTGCGGGTCTGCTCCTCGAACAGCACCCGTGCCTCCCAGCCGTGCGGCACGTGCGGGGTGTTGATGTTGCGCAGCCGGCGGCGCACCTGGCGCCCGCCGAGGTCCAGCACCTCGCCGTCGTCCATCGGCACCGGCGGACGGTCGGCCAGGTCGTTCAGCGAGACCAGGCAGCCCAGCGTGTTGTGCGCCACCCGCGCGTGCGGTGCCGCGGCGAGGAACTCGTTCATCGCCCCGCACTCGTCCGCCTCGACGTGCCCGAAGGTCACCCAGCGCAGCCGCTCCAGCGGCACCACCTTCCCGATCGCCTCCGAGACGCCCGGGAACAGCCGGCGCATCCCGGTGTGGAAGATCAGCGGCTCCTCGGCGTCGACCAGGAACTGGTTGAAGGTGAACCCGGTGGGCGGGGCGATCTCCGGGACGAAGGTCGAGACCCGGTAGACGCGTTCGGCGATCTCGTCGATGCGTGTCTCCATGGGCCCGTTGCCTACCCGACCGCCGTGCGGCCGCCCGGCAGCGCGCGCCGGACATGCCGGGCGGGTCCCCGGTTCGGCCGAGCCGCGTGCCCGTGTGCCCGCGGCCCGGCGCGGGGCGACGACGTGGCAGGCTGGCGGCCATGGACGAGAACGCGGCCGGGCCGCTCCCCCTGCTGGTCGTCGACGGCGCGAACGTGGTCGGGTCGGTGCCGGACGGCTGGTGGCGGGACCGGCGGGGCGCCGCCGAGCGGCTGCGGGACGGGCTGGTCGCGGTGGCCGCCCGGGGCGTGCCGGAGCTGCCCGGCCCGCTGGAGGTGGTCCTGGTGGTGGAGGGCGCGGCCCGGGGCGTCGACGGGGTGGCCGGGGTGCGGGTGGTCGCGGCGGGCGGCAGCGGGGACGACCGGATCGTGGAGCTGGTCCGCGCGGCCCGCACCGAGGACCCGGAGCGGACCTGCCTGGTGGTCACCGCCGACCGTGAACTACGTTCCCGGGTCGGTGTGTTGGGCGCCGGGGCGATCGGGCCGCGCAGTGTGCGGAGCTGACCGCTCCCAGGGGTGGCCGCCGTCCTGGCCGCTCTCCAGCAGCGGGATCAGTTCGAAGGACGCGTCGCTGAGGCCGCCGAGGGTGTAGCGGCGCGGGCCTGGGGCGGTGTGGCCGACGGCGTAGCCGGCCAGGTTCCAGGTGTACACCGGGACGTCCTCGGGGACGGGCGCGAACGGGTCGGCGCTCGACCGGTGGGCCTGCTCGTCGGTGACCACGACCACCCGGTCGTGCTCCCGGTAGTGCCGGCGGACCGCGCCGGCCGTGTCGGTGCCGCCCAGGTTGCGGAAGAGCCCCAGGGTCCGCAGCACCGAGGGTTCCGGTTCGACCGCCCGGCTGCCGGTGCCGAACTGGACCAGGTCGGCCCGCTCGGCCCGCAGGGCCAGCGCGGTGCCGAAGACGGCGGCCGTGTCCGCCCGGTTCAGCTGCGTCCGGGCCGACGGCAGGTCGAACATCGAGGACGAGCGGTCCACCAGCACCAGGGTGCGGCCGGGCAGCACGGGCACCCCGGCCAACGAGTGCCCGAGGGCGGTCTCCAGGGGCTCGGACCAGCGTGACGAGCGGGTGGCGCGGTGGGCGGCGAGGAAGCGGAACGGGAACTGCCGGGAGCGCCGGACCTCCTCCGGGTCGGCGATCCGGCCGGCCGCCCGCGCCGCCGGCTCGTCGCCGACGCCGGCCTGGTCGAAGTTGCGGAGGTTGCGCACCAGCGCCATCGGGCCCATCGAGGGGATGACGGCCTCCCAGGCGGCGGCGTCCAGCGGGCCCTGCAGCCAGCCGGCCAGGGCCTCCCAGGTCATCCCGGCCTCGGCGAGGCGCTGCGCGCCGCCGGGCTCGGTGACCAGCGCCCTGCGGTCGGCCGGCGGGACGCCGAGCAGTTCGTGGTGGGCGCTCAGCAGGCGCTGGTCGGCGGGCGGCAGGGCGCGGTCCGGGCGGTGGCGGCGGTCCAGGGCGTACCGGAACAGCGCGCCCTGCCAGGGCTTGTCCGGGTCGGGCGCGGGGTGGGTGAGCTCCAGGACGTCACCGAAGCGGAAGGCGCGCGAGGGCGTGTCGTACTTCAGCAGCGCGCGGCCGGTGTAGAGCCGGCGGACCGCGTCGCCGATGCCGCGGCGCAGCGGCTGGGGCAGCCGACGGCCGTACCGGCCGGTCCAGTGCGCCAGCAACTCGCCCGGCTCGTCGGGGCGTTGGAGCACCGCGTCGACGGCCTGCCGGGAGTACCCGGCGGCGCCGGCCGCCGACCGGGCGTGGACGAACTCGACGGCCCCGACCAGGGCGGCGGTCCGGACGCGGAACCCGGTGCGCAGCCAGCGCAGCAGCCCGAGGGTCCACTCGGGGTCGCTCACGGCGTGCTCGCGGATCAGCCGCACGTACCGCTCGTCGCGTTCGACGGCCGACTCGTAGAAGCTCTCCTGGCCGAACAGGTGGGAGACGGCGAGGAGGAACAGCTCCTCCTTCGGCTCCCGGAGGTAGCCGGTGCCGCCCTGGTGGTTGGTGACCGCCGTTCCCGGGGCGGCCGTCCGTCCCGGGGCGGCCGCGGTGCGCCGGACGACCGGCGGCGGCGCCGAGCGCAGGTGCCGGACCTCCGGGATCGGCCACTGGCCGTGGGTGGAGAGCGGGGAGGACACCCCCCGTGCGGTGAGTCCCGGTAGTTCTCGCTGGATCTCGGCCCTGGTGGCGGCCTTGGTCCGTTGGCGGTTGAACCGGGTCATGCAGAGGTCCCCCTGGTGGGTGGTCGGGCCGGAGCGGGAGGGGAAGGGCGAGCCGGGGCACGCGGCGACGGCGGGCGCGGGCCGAAACCGGCGCGTGCCGGGACGGGCGCCTCCCGGGATCAGAATCGGCACCGGTGTCACTTGATGGTTTTCGAAAAGGAAGTAACCGGGGCCAGGCGCATCGGGAGGCGCCGTCCCGGACGCTACCCGGTCGGGCCGCGGCTCGTCATCCGATTATTCGCGCCTCGATTTCGGAGCGTACGGGAACCGTTCCGCGGTCGCGTCCGACTGCTGGGAGGTGAGTGCGAAGTCGCCGGGTGTCCGGCCGTTGAGTGTGCTGGCGGGTTTCCTCCTGCTGCTGGTGGTGGTGTTCGTGGTGGCCTACGGGGTGGGCCGGCAGGTGGGGCCGGTGGCGCCCGGTCTGCGGCCGAGCGGCGGGGGCGGGGCGTCCCCCGGAATGGGCGGGCACGACATGGGCGGGATGCGGTGAGCGCCGTCGCCGAGCCCGTGGTCGCCACCGATCTGGCGGTCGGCGGGATGACCTGCGCCGCCTGCGTGGGCCGGGTGGAGAAGCGGCTGGCCCGGATCGACGGGGTGACGGCCGGGGTGAACCTGGCGACCGGGCGGGCCCGGGTGCTGCACCCGGCCGGGATCCCGGTCGCGGAACTGGTGGCGGCGGTCGAACGGGCGGGCTACACCGCCGAGCCGCTGCCCGCGGGGGCTCCGGTCGGGATGGCGGCCGAGGAGCCGGACGAGCGGTGGCGGCTGCTGGTCACCGCCCTGCTGGCCGTCCCGGTGCTGGTGCTGTCGATGGTGCCGTCGGCGCAGTTCACCGCCTGGCAGTGGGTCTGCTTCGCGCTCGCCGTCCCGGTGGTGACCTGGGGGTCGGCCGGTTTCCACGGCCGGGCCCTGCGGGGGCTGCGGCACGCGGCGGCGACCATGGACACCCTGGTCAGTCTGGGTGTGGTGGCCTCCTTCGGCTGGTCGGCGTACGCGCTGTTCCTCGGCGGGGCCGGCGATCCGGACATGCGGATGCCGTTCTCGCTGACCGCCGACGGCGGCGGCACCGCGCACGTGTACCTGGAGGCGGCGGTCGGCGTACCGCTGTTCGTGCTGGCCGGGCGACTGCTGGAGGGCCGGGTGCGCCGGCGCAGCGGGTCCGCGCTGCGGGCGCTGGCCGAGCTGGGCGCCAAGCAGGTGTGCCTGCGCGGGGCGGACGGCGAGGAGCGCCTGGTGCCGATCGAACTGCTGCTGCCCGGGCAGGAGTTCGTGGTGCGGCCGGGCGAGCGGGTGGCCACCGACGGGGTGGTGGTCGAAGGGGGTTCGGCGCTCGACCTGAGCCTGCTGACCGGGGAGAGCGTGCCGGTCGAGGTCGGCCCGGGCGCCGTGGTGGCGGGTGCGACGGTCAACGTGGGCGGCGCCCTGGTGGTCCGGGCCACGGCCGTCGGCGCGGACACCCAACTGGCCCGGATCACCGCACTGGTGGCGCAGGCCCAGGCCGGCAAGGCGCGGGCGCAGCGGCTGGCGGACGCGGTGGCCGGGGTGTTCGTGCCCTGCGTGCTGGCGATCGCGGCGAGCGTGCTGGGCTTCTGGCTGGGCGCGGGCGCGGCCCCGCAGGCGGCGGTGACGGCGGCGGTCGCGGTGCTGGTGGTGGCCTGCCCGTGCGCGCTCGGGCTGGCCACGCCGACGGCGCTGCTGGCGGCGACCGGGCGGGGCGCGGAACTGGGCGTGCTGGTGCGCGGCCCGGAGGTGCTGGAGAGCCTGCGCCGGGTGGACACGGTGGTGATGGACAAGACCGGGACACTGACCACCGGACGGATGGAGCTGTCGGCCGTCACCACCACCGACGGCCTCGCCCAGGACGAGGCCCTGCGGTTGGCCGGCGCGGTCGAGCACCGCTCCGAGCACCCGATCGGCCGGGCCGTCGCGGCGGCGGCCCGGGAGCGCTGCGGGCCGCCGGCGGCCGTGGACGGCTTCGCGGCCACCACCGGGCTCGGGGTGTCCGGGACGGTCGAGGGCCGGGCCGTGCGGGTGGTGCGGCCGGACGGCTCCGTCCTGCCCCCGGCCCTGGCCGAGGCGGCCGCGCAGGCCGCGGAGGAGGGCCGTACGGCCGTCGCGGTCGAGCTGGACGGGCGGCCGGCGGCCGTCCTGGTGGTCGGCGACACCCTGCGATCGGGCAGCTGGCGGGCGCTCCACCGGCTGCGCGGGCTGGGCCTGGAGACCGTCCTGCTGACCGGGGACGGCCCGGGCGCCGCGCGGGCGGTGGCGGCCGAGCTGGGCATCGAGCGGGTGCACGCCTCGGCCTCCCCCGAGCGCAAGGCCGAGGTGGTGGCCGAACTGCGCGCCGCCGGACGGACGGTGGCGGTGGTCGGCGACGGCGTCAACGACGCCGTCGCCCTGGCCTCGGCGGACCTCGGGGTGGCGCTGGCCTCCGGCAGCGACGCCGCGATCGGCGCGGCCGGGCTGACCCTGGTGCGCGGCGACATCGAGGCGGTGGTGGACGCCGTACGGCTGGCGCGGCAGACCCTGGCGACCATCCGGGCCAACCTGCTCTGGGCCTTCGGCTACAACCTGGTGCTGATCCCGCTGGCGGCGGTCGGGCTGCTCAACCCGATGCTGGCGGCGGTCGCGATGTCGCTCAGCTCGCTGCTCGTGGTGGGCAACAGCCTGCGGCTGCGCACCTGGGAGCCGGGGCGGGGACAGCGCCGGGGAGGACGGCGGTGAGGGGCGTGGAGAACAGGAAGGGCGTGAGGGGCATGAGGGGCGTGACGGGTGTGAGGGGTGCGAAGGGAGGGACGGCGGCGAGGGCCGCCGGGCGTCTCGCGGTGGCCGGCCCGCCGGTCGGCGCGGCGGCCCTGGCCCTGGTCCTGCTCACCGGGTGGACGGCGGTCGGCGGGGCCGGCCGCGCCCTCCCGGTGACGGCCGAACCGGGCTGGGTACTGCTGCCGACGGCGGGTGCGGCCACCGCCACGGCGGCCTTCTTCACGGTCCGCAACCCGGGCGACGTCCCCGACGAACTGACCGGCGCCTCCTGGGAGTTCGGCGGCCGGATCACACTGAAGCGGCACCTGCACCAGGGCGCGGCGGGCCGCTGGGAGCCGGCCTCGGCGCTGCCGGTGCCGGGCCGCGGCGAACTGCGGATGACCCCGGAGGACGCGGACCTGATGATCGCCGAGCCGCCGCCGCTGCGGGCCGGCCAGTGGGTGGAGTTCACCCTCGCCTTCCGGCACAGTCCGCCGCTGCGGCTCGCCGCCCAGGTGCTGCCCGCGGCCGAACGGCCGCGCTGACCGTCCCCGAAGGCCCTGGGGCCCGAAGCCCGACGGCTTCGAGCCCCGGGGGCCGGGGGAGACACTCCGGGAAGGACGCTCGGCTCCGGGAGGGCGCTCGGCTCAGGCAGGAGGCTCCCCGAGCGTCTCCTCCACCGTCCGCCGCGGGGTCGCCGCACCGGGCGGGCCGTAGCCGGCCCGCAGCACCAGCTGGACGTGGCCCGGCCCGGCGGCCGGGTCGCGCAGCGCCCAGCGAATGTCCGGCCACTCGATCGCCTGGTGCCAAACGGTGAGCCGGACGCCGTGCACCGTGGCCAGCAGCCAGACCCGCTCCAGCGCCTGCCCGGTGCGCAGCCAGTCCAGCGGGCCGTCGCCGGGAGTGGTGAGGGTGCACAGCTGGGGCAGCGCCTCGAACCGCCGGGAGGGCTGCGCGGGCGCCTCCGGCGGGCGGCCGGCGAACTCGCGCATCGGCACCCGGGCGTCGTGGTCCTGCGGGCCGAGCGCGGCCTGCGGGATGCCGTCCTCGGCGGTGCCGTCGTCGGACCGCAGCCAGGAGCGGGACTCGGCGACGCGGGCCGGGTCGGCGGCGATGCGGCGCTCCGCCTCGGCGGTCAGCGCCTGCACCCGCCGTACGCCGTCCTCCTCCAGCGCGGCGAGCGCGACGCCCTCCTCGCGGGCGGCGGCCATCAGCTCGCCGATCACCGCCTCGGGGACGTCGCGCTGGGTGAAGGGCTCGCGGCTGGAGTGCCGGGCGGCGATCGCGGGGTAGAGGTCGCGGCCGAAGGGCGTCTCCTCGACGGCCGGCCGGGAGAGGTCGAGCACGGCGAGCAGGCCGGGCTCGGCGGCCTCCGGCAGCAGCCGGACCTGCGGTTCCCGGTCCAGTCGGCCGGCCGCCACCCGCAGGTTGAACACGGCCGCGCCGACCGCGATGTGCGCCGCGGCGCCGACCGGGTCGGCCAGGGGTACGGAACGCCCGGTGTCGGCGTGCACGGCGAGCCCGCGCCCGTCCGGGGTCGGCGCGAAGCGCCAGGGCTGGCTGTTGTGCAGCGAGGGCGCCGCGCCGCCGGCCGCGGCGAGCAGGCGCAGGTCGGCCGTGCTGAGCATCTGGGTGAGAGCCGGGTCGAGCGTCATGGCGATCCACTCCTTCAACCGCGAGGCTTCGGCTTCAACCGCGGGGTTCGGCCGCACGGGACCCGCGGGTCCCGCTGCTTACGAGCGTGCGCGCCCCGACCGGTCCGGGGACAGGGCCCTTGGGCCCGTCCTCGCGGCCGCCGGGCCGGGGCCTCCCGCTCGGGAGGCCCCGGCGGGAGGCCGTCGGGCCCTGGCGGGAGGCCGTCGGGCCCGTCCGGTGGATCGGGACGGGGGCGGATCCACCGGACGGGCCGTCCATCACCCGTGCGGGACGACCGCTACGGGAGCCTCGGCGTGGTGCAGGACGGCGTGCGCGACCCGGCCGAGCCGGGGCCCGAACTCGACCGGGCGCCGGCCCCGGCCGACCACGACCAGCGCGGCGCCGGCGGAGACCTCGACCAGGGCGCGGGCGGCACCGATCTGCACGTCCTCGACCACCTCCACCTCCGGGTGCTGCTCGCGCGGACCGGCCAGGGCGAGCGAGAGCAGCTTGGCCTCCAGCGCCTCCAGCTGGGCGAGCTCGGCCGCCGGGACGGCGCCGCCCGCGTAGCCGAACACCGGCGGCAGCTCCCAGCCGTGCACCGCCCGGACCCGGGCGCCGCGCAGGGCCGCCTCGCGGAAGGCGAAGTCGAGCACCTCGGTCTCGGGGGTGTGGGCGTCGACGCCGACCACCACCTCGCCCGCGCCGGCCTCGCCCTCCTCGCGCACCACGACCAGCGGCACGGTGCTGCGCCCGGCCACCGACATGCTGACCGAGCCCAGCAGCAGGCCGGTGAAACCGCCGCGGCCGCGCGAGCCGAGCACCAGCAGCTCCGCTTCCGCGGCGGCGGCCAGCAGGCCGTCCACCGGTGCGTCCAGGACGGCGTCGGTCTCCACGGCCAGGTCGGGGTGCCGGCCGCGGATGTCCTCGGCGGCCTCGGCGAGGGTGCGGCGGACGGCCTCGGGCAGGTCGTCCTCCTCGGCGAAGGAGGACACGCCGTCGGTCAGCCACGGCCAGGCGTGCACCAGGCGCAGCGAGGCGCCCCGGCGCACCGCCTCGGCGGCGGCCCAGTGGGCGGCCGCGGCGCTCTGCGGCGATCCGTCGACCCCGGCCAGCACGGTTGACGTCATGACTGTTCCTCCACACTGTCGACAGGTCGTCGACGCTCGGCGGTTCGGTGCGGGCCGCGGTGTGCTCTGACGCCCCGTCCGCTCCTCCCCCACCCTGGCAGCTACGCGCGGCCCGGCGGCAGAGGCCGCAGGACCCTGCGCGGCGGGACGAAAGGCCCGCCCGACGGAGCCTACGGCCGACCCCGCCGTCCCCACCACCGACACCGGGGCACTACCTTGAACACGGCAATCCCGCTGGTCGGACGGCACCCGAGTCGGGTCGGGCGGTGGGGGCGGCCGTCCGCGGGGCGGACGGGGCGCGTCCGGAAGGTGGACGGGCCGGTCAGGGCAGCACGACGAGGAGGACAGCGGTGGGCGGAGCGGACGGCAGCGCGGCGGGTGGCGGCGCGCGGATGCCACGGCTGCGCCTGGACGAGCTGCTGGAGGAGCTCCAGTGGCGGATCGACGCGGCGCGCGGCACGCAGAACCGGGTGCACAGCCTGTTGGAGGCGGTGCTGGCGGTCGGGCGGGAGCTGGACCTGGCGCAGGCGCTGCACCGGATCGTGGAGGCCGCCGCCGATCTGGTGGACGCCCGGTACGGGGCGCTCGGGGTGATCGGGCCGGACGGGCACACGCTGTCGCAGTTCCTGACGGTGGGCCTGACGGAGGAGGAGATCGCCGAGATCGGCCCGCCGCCGTCGGGCCGGGGCATCCTGGGCGAGCTGATCCGCGAGCCGCGGCCGCTGCGCTGCCCGGTGCTGTCCGACCACCCGGCCTCGGTGGGCTTCCCGTCGAACCACCCGCCGATGCACACCTTCCTGGGGGTGCCGGTGCGGGTGCACGGCGAGGTGTTCGGCAACCTCTACCTGACGGACAAGCGCGGCGGGCTGGACTTCGACGAGGACGACGAGGCGGTGATCTCCACCCTGGCGGTCGCGGCCGGTGTGGCGATCGACAACGCGCGGCTGTACGAGGAGGCGCAGCTGCGTCAGCGCTGGCTGCGGGCGAGCACCGAGATCACCCGCAGTCTGCTGTCGGGGGCGCCGCGGCTGGAGGTGGTCGAGCTGATCGCCCGTCGGGCGCGGGAGATCTCGGGCGCCGAGCTGGCGGACGTCTCGGTGGCGCTGGCCGGTCCGGAGGAGCGGGCCGAGGAGTTGACGGTGGAGGTCGCGCTGGGTGGCACGCCGTCCGCGCGGCTGGGGGTGACGGTGCCGGTGGACGGCACGCTGTCGGGTGCCGCGTACGCCTCCGGCTCGCCGGCCACCAGTGACGAGCTGGCCTGCGACGCCCGTTTCCCGGCCGGTCCGGCGGGCCGCTTCGACGGGCTGGGCGCGGCGGTGGCGGTGCCGCTGGGTACGGGTGCCGGGTACGGGCGGGGCGTGCTGCTGCTGGCCCGGGCGCAGGGTCAGCCGGCGTTCGGGCCGGAGGAGACCGGTCCGCTGCTGGGCTTCGCCGACCAGGCCGCGCTGGCCCTGGAGCTGGCCGAACGGCGGCGTGACGCCGAGCAGTTGAACCTGCTGGAGGACCGCGACCGGATCGCCCGGGACCTGCACGACCTGGCGATCCAGCGGCTGTTCGCGACCGGGATGACGCTGCAGAGCGCGGGCCGGCTGATCGAGAGCCAGGCCGCGGCGGACCGGGTGGCCCGGGCGGTGGCCGACCTGGACGAGACCATCAAGATCATTCGCTCGACCATCTTCGGTCTGCGCGCCCACAGCGAGCCGGACCGCGGCCTGCGCGCCCGCGCCACCCGGGTGGTCACCGACGCCCAGGGCACGCTCGGCTTCCCGCCCCGGCTGAGCATGGAGGGCCTGCTGGACACCGACGTGCCGCAGGAGCTGGCCGGGCACGTGGTCGCGGTCCTCGCCGAGGCGCTCAGCAACGCCGCCCGGCACGCCAGGGCATCCCGGGTCGAGGTGACGCTGCGCGCCCTGGCCGGGCGGGTGGCGCTGAGCGTGACGGACGACGGCGTCGGCGTGCCCGAGGGCGGGCGGCGCAGCGGGCTGCGCAACCTGGCCGAGCGCGCCGACCGGGTCGGCGGCTCCTTCACCGTCGACCCGGCCGAGGGCGGCGGCACCCGGCTGGTCTGGGAGGCCCCGATCGGGTCCTGAGGGCCTCCCGCCACCCGCCTCCCGTCAGCCGTCAGCCGTCAGCCGTCAGCCGTCAGCCGTCAGCCGTCAGCCGTCAGCCGCGCAGGGTGGGCAGGGTGGGCAGGGTGGGCAGGGTGCGCAGGAAGCCGAGGAGGTGGCTGTTGAACTCCTCCGGCCGTTCCATGTTGGGGTAGTGCCCGGTGCCCTCGACGATCACCGCGCGGCCTTCGACGACGGTGCGCACGACCCGTTCGGCCAGGTTGATGTGGTCCACCGAGTCGATGCCGCCGTTGATCGCCAGCAGCGGGACGGTGATCCCGGTGAGCCGCTTCCAGGTGTCGGTCACCGGCACCAGGTACTGGGGCTCGTCGGGGGTGTGCTTGGCGACGGTGCTCCGGGTCATCTCCTTGAGCCGGCGCACCACCTCCGGATCGACCTCGTCCAGGCGGCGGTGCGGCCCGGAGGCGAGGCTGGTGAAGGAGTCGAGCCAGGCCTCGGCGTCGCCCTCGGCGAGCGCGGCGGTCTGGTGGGCGGCGAGTTCGCCGAGCCACGGGTCGGTGAACTCGGATTCGCTGGTGCCGTTGCCGCTGATCACCAGCGCGCGGACCAGTTCGGGGTGTTCGAGGGCGAGGTCGAGGGCGATCGTCCCGCCCATGGAGAGCCCGATCACGGTCACCGGGCCCAGGCCGAGGTGGCGCAGCAGGTCCGCCAGGTCGTCGGCGGGGCGGAAGGGCCGGCCGGCGTTGTCGGAGGCGCCGTGGCCGCGGGTGTCCGGGGCGATCACCCGGTATTCGGGCAGCAGGGCGGGGAGTTGGTCGGCCCAGCTCCGGCGGTCCAGCAGGCCGCCGTGCAGCAGCACCAGGGGTTCGCCGGTACCGGCGTCGAGGTAGGCGAGGCGGCCGTGGCCGCTGTCGAAGGTACGCAGGTCAAAGGTCTGTTCGGGGGAATCGGAGTACGTCATGACGAAAATTTTAGGTCGGGCGACCTATATTTGTCTCCATGAGCCCCACATCCGTCTCAGGTCTCTCCCCGCACCCCACCTTCCCCTCGGACCGCCTCAGCCACAACCCCGACGGCCCCGTCCTGCTGGTCGGCGGCTACGGCACCGTCGGCGCCGAACTCGCCCGACTCGCCTCCCCCACCTGGCCGTTGCTGCTCACCGGCCGCTCCGAGCAGCGCGGCGCCGCCCTCGCCGCCGAACTGGACGACACCACCGTCCGCCGCTGGGACCTCGCCGACCCCGAGCCGTTCACCGCCGCCGTACGGGCCGTGGTCGGGGTGGTCAACGACCCGGACGACCGGGTGCTGCGGGCCGCCGTCCGCGCGGGCGTCCCGTACGTGGACGTCACCCGCTGGACCGCCCGGCTCCAGCGCGCGGCCACGCTCGCCGCCCTGCTGCGCCCGACCGCCCCGGTGCTGCTCTCCTCGGCCTGGATGGGCGGGGTGACCAGCCTGGTCGCCGCCGCCCTGGCGGACCGGCTGGGCGGGGCCGAGCGGATCGAGACCGCCATCCGCTGGGACCTCGCGGACCGGGCCGGCGCCGACTCGGTGGAGTTCATGGACCGCCTGGGACTCGACTACGAGGTGATCGAGGACGGCCGACGCCACTCCGTCGCCCCGCTCAGCCGCCCGCGGACCGTCCGCATCGGCGACACCCCGACCCTGGTCGCCGGGATCGACACCCCCGAGCAGTTCACCCTCCCGCTCACGCTGGGCGCCACCACCGCCGCCACCCGGATCGGCTTCAGCTCCCGCTCCTCCACCACCGCCCTGCTCGCGGCCCGGCACGCCGGCTTCTTCCGCTGGGGCCGCGGCGACCGCTGGGAGCCGGCCCGCCGCGCCCTGCTCCACTCCCCCGGCGAGGGCGGCACCGCCCTGCTGCGCACCGACGTCGCCTCCGGCGGACGCGCCCTCACCGCCACCGTCGAGGACCGGGGCGGCCAGGCCCGGCTCACCGCCGTCGGCGCCCTGCTGGCGCTGCGCCGGGCGCTCGGCACGGACGGCGCCCCGCCGCCCGCCGGGGTGGCCTTCCCCGAGCAGACCCCGCGCCCCGGGCAGGTCCTGGAGGACCTGGCGGCCCTGGGCGTCACCGTCACCGTCACGGCCACCGGGGCCGACGGGCGGCGCGGCACGGCGGCGGCGGCGGCATGAGCAGCGTCCGGGGCCTGAGCGGCAAGGGCGCCCAGCGGCGGGAGCAACTGCTCGACACCGCGGAGGAGTTGCTCGTCACCGCGGGCGGCACCGAACTGTCCATGCGGGCGGTGGCCGCCGCCGCGGGCGTCCGCCTCGGCCACCTCCAGCACTACTTCCCGACCCACGCCGAGCTGGTGGCCGCCGTGCTGGAGCGCGTCCTCGCCCGCTCGGTGGAGCGGCTCGCCCCGCTGCTCGACCCGGGCCGCGACGAGGACGCCCTGCTCCGCGAACTGCTCGCCGAGCAGCAGGACGTGCGCCTGGTCCGCCTGTTCGCCGAGCTGTGGGCGCTGGCCGCCCGCGACCCTTCGGTGGCCGCCACCGTCCGGGCCTTCTACGACCGCTACCGGGAGCTGGTCGCCTGCTTCCTCGCCGAACGCCAACCGACCCTGACGGAGGAGGAACGGCAAGCCCGCGCCCAGGTGTTCGTCATGCTGATCGAGGGCGCCTCGCTCTTCCGCTCCGGCCTGGCCGGCACCGCGGACGCCGCGGCGGACGCCGAACTCCTGCGCACCGCCCTGGCGTTGCTGGGGCCGTGAGGACGCCTCGGGGCCGCCGGCTCAGGCCAGGCACCGGCCGATGACCAGTTCCGGGCGGATGCGGATGCGGACCGTGCCGCCCGGATCGGCCGTCCTGGCCACCGGGCGGACCTGCGCGCGGCCGAGGACCGTGACGAACCAGCCGGAGCCGTCCCGGCCGTCCACCTCGTCGGCCTCGAAGGCGATCACCGCGCCGTCCACCGCCCGGGCCAGTTCGGAGCCGGCCGGTGCCGAGAGCAGCACACCGCCGGGGGCCAGCCGGAACGGCACCGGCAGGACGGCCGGGAGGGCGTCGACGGTGTAGACCACCCGGCCGACGTCGGCACGGGCCAGCAGCTCCAGCGACCGCTTCCGGTCGAGTTCGCGCAGTTCCGGCAGGTCGGGCCGGTCCTGCGGAACAGGTCGGCCGGACGGAACGGGCCGGTCGAGCGGAGCGGGGCCGTCGTACGCGACGGCCGGGGCGGCCGGGGCGGGCAGAGCTGCCGGACCGGGCAGAGCTGCCGGACCGGGCGGGTCGTACGGGACGGGCCGGGGGGACGGGACGTGGTCGCGGTTCATGCGAGCGATGCTCGCCCGGGCCCGGGCCGGGCCGCGAGGGCCGATGGTCCCGGCCGGGCCCGGCGAGAGCCCCGCCCGGCGGGCCGTCGGCCCCGGGTCCCAGGCCCGGGACCGAAGGACCGTTCGGCCCCGAACGGCACTGCACCGCACCGAACGGGCACAGACAGTGCCGAACGGCCGGACTCAGCCCCGGCCGGTGCGCAGCACGGAGGGCTGCGCGGCCGCGGAGGCCTGGCGCAGCTCGGTGGCGATCAGGGCGGCCTGCACCCGCCGCTCGACGCCGAGCTTGGCGAGCAGCCGCGACACGTGGTTCTTGACGGTCTTCTCGGCGAGGTAGAGCCGCTCGCCGATCTGCCGGTTGGTCAGGCCCTCGCCGATGAGTTCGAGGACCTCCTGCTCGCGCGCGGTCAGGCCCGGTCCGGTGGTGACCGGCTGGGCGGGCTCGGCGTCGCTGCGCAGGCGGTTCAGGAGGCGGGTCGCGGCGCCGGGGTCGAGCATCGAACGGCCGGAGGCGACGGTGCGGACGGCGGCGACCAGGTCGGTCCCGCTGATCTGCTTGAGCACGTACCCGGCGGCGCCCGCCATCACGGCGTCCAGCAGCGCCTCCTCGTCGTCGAAGGAGGTCAGCATCAGGCAGGCCAGCCCGGGCATCCGCGAGCGCAGCTCACGGCAGACCGAGACGCCGTCACCGTCGCCCAGCCGGACGTCCAGCACGGCCACGTCGGGCCGCAGCGCGGGCACCCGGACGAGCGCCTGCTCGGCCGTCGCCGCCTCCCCGACCACTTCCAGGTCCGGCTCGCAGTCCAGCAGGTCGTGCACCCCGCGGCGCACCACCTCGTGGTCGTCCAGCAGGAACACCCGGACCGGCGCCGGGGCCCCGGCACCCTCCGTCTTGGTCGCCATCACGCGGCTCCACCTTCGTCGCACCCCCGCACACTCCCAGCGGGGCCCAGGGCATCATCCCCCGGACCCGGCCGCGGACCCAGGGCCCAACGGCCCCATTCCGGCCGGGCCACACGGCCCGGGCCGGACCGGGGCCGGTCCTGCGGTTCTCTTCAGGTCTCTTCAGGGTCCGCCGGGCCGCTCGGGAGGCGCGCCGGCGGAAGCGTCCTCAGCGCCCCTGCCGCCGTACGTTCCCGAGCCCCATCAGCAGGAAGGCGAGCGCGATGCCCGCGCCGCTGGCCGCCGCGAGCACCACCCGGGGCACGACCTCGCCGCCGCCGGACACCAGGATGGCGACCGCCCCGAGCGAGGCGACGGCCGCGCCGACCACCAGCCACCCGGCCAGGGCCAGGGCCGGCGGCCGGTGGGAGCGCGGGGCGGGGCCCACGTCCAGGGCGGCCCAGCGGGCCGCGGTCTCCTTCACCTCCCGGCGGCGGTCCCACAGGGCCCGCAGCCGCAGCGCCGTGCCGCCGACCAGTCCGGCGAGCGCGATCTGTGCGGCGGGCCGCCAGTCCGGCACGACGAGCAGCAGCCCGCCCGCGAGCGCGAGCCCGGCCCACCACAGCACGCAGGCCGCGGCGGCCGTACGGGTGGAGCGGGGCCGGTCGGCGCCGGCCTGGAGGTCGGCGATGGCGGGCAGGTACCAGACACAGCCGCTCGCGGTGAGGGCGGCGGTGCCGATGGCGAGAACGGTGTGGTTCACGACCCGGCCTTCCTGGTCACGAAGGGGTGGGGAGGGGAGAAGGGGAGAAGTGGGCCGTCCCCGCCCGCCCGGGGGCAGCGACGCGGGCGGGGACGGCGTTCGAGGGGCGGGCTCAGCCGCCCGAGGAGGGTGAATCGGTGGACGCGGCGGCCTCGGAGGGCGGGGCCTTGACCGCGACGGCGGCGGCCGCCCGGTCCGCCCGGCTCAGCGGCCGGTCGTACTTCGTCGGCTCCACGTCGCCCAGGTGCGTGGCGGGCTTGCCGCTGTGCGCCAGGACGTCCATGGCCGCGATGTCCGGGTGGTGGAGGTCGAAGGCCGGGGATTCGGAGCGGATCCGCGGCAGCTTGACGAAGTTGTGCCGCGGCGGCGGGCAGGAGGTGGCCCACTCCAGCGAGCGGCCCCAGCCCCACGGGTCGTCCTCGGTGACCTTCTCGCCGTACTTGGCGGTCTTCCAGATGTTGTAGAGGAACGGCAGGATCGACAGGCCGAGCAGGAACGAGCCGATGGTGGAGAAGGTGTTCAGGGTGGTGAAGCCGTCCGAGTCCAGGTAGTCCGCGTACCGGCGCGGCATGCCCTCGGCGCCCAGCCAGTGCTGGACCAGGAAGGTCGCGTGGAAGCCGACCGTCAGGGTCCAGAAGGTGATCCGGCCGAGCCGCTCGTCGAGCTTCTTGCCGGTCATCTTCGGCCACCAGAAGTGGAAGCCGGCGAACATCGCGTAGACCACGGTGCCGAACAGCGTGTAGTGGAAGTGGGCGACCACGAAGTACGAGTCGGAGACGTGGAAGTCGATCGGCGGGGCCGCGAGCAGCACGCCGGTCAGGCCGCCGAACAGGAAGGTGACCAGGAAGCCGACCGTCCAGAGCATCGGTGTCTCGAAACTCAGCGAGCCCCGCCACATGGTGCCGACCCAGTTGAAGAACTTCACCCCGGTCGGGACGGCGATCAGGAAGGTCATGAACGAGAAGAACGGCAGCAGCACCTGCCCGGTGACGTACATGTGGTGCGCCCACACCGTCACCGACAGGCCCGCGATGGCCACCGTCGCGGCGATCAGGCCGGAGTAGCCGAACATCGGCTTGCGGCTGAACACCGGGATGACCTCGGAGACGATCCCGAAGAACGGCAGCGCCAGGATGTACACCTCGGGATGCCCGAAGAACCAGAACAGGTGTTGCCAGAGCATCGCCCCGCCGTTGGCCGGGTCGAAGACGTGGGAGCCGAACTTGCGGTCGCACTCCAGCGCCAGCAGCGCGGCGGCCAGCACCGGGAAGACCAGCAGCACCAGCACCGAGGTGAGCAGCACGTTCCAGCAGAAGATGGACATCCGGAACATGGTCATGCCCGGAGCGCGCATGCAGATGATGGTGGTGATGAAGTTGACGGCGCCGAAGATGCTGCCGAAGCCGGACAGCGTCACGCCCATGATCCACATGTCGGCGCCGACGCCGGGCGAGTGGATCGCGTCGGACAGCGGCGCGTAGAGGAACCAGCCGAAGTCGGCGGCGCCCCCCGGGGTCGCGAAGCCGGCCGCGGCGATCAGCGAGCCGAACATGAACAGCCAGTAGGACAGCATGTTCAGGCGCGGGAAGGCGACGTCCGGCGCGCCGATCTGGAGCGGCATGATCCAGTTGGCGAAGCCGGTGAACAGCGGCATGGCGAACAGCAGCAGCATCACCGAGCCGTGCATGGTGAAGGCCTGGTTGAACTGCTCGTTGGAGAGGATCTGCGTTCCGGGCCGGGCGAGTTCGGCGCGCATGACCAGGGCGAGGATGCCGCCGATCAGGAAGAACGCGAACGACGACACCAGGTACATGGTGCCGATCGTCTTGTGGTCGGTGGTGGTCAGCAGTCTGACCAGGGCCGAACCGGGCCTCCTGGCCCTGGCCGTCCCTGCTGGGAGGGCCGTTGGCGGTGAGGTGGGGTCGCCCTGTGCCTGGGTGGCGCTCAAGGACGCACTCCTTCGGAACGTCGTGCGAATGGATGGCGCTCCATGATCCGAACAGGCGCCCTCCGCGCCCCAGGGCCCTTCGGCCCGCCCGCCCGGGGCCGCTGGGCCCGAGTTCCCGGGCCCCGACCGGGACCTCCCGACCGCGCACCCGGGACCTCCCGGCCGCCCGCCCGGCGCCTCCCGGCCGCGCGTCCCGTGCCTCCTGACCGGCCGTCGGGTGGCCGCGTGCCCGGATCGCCGCCCGCTCGGGCCGCGCTCACCGCGGCGCGGAGCCCCGGTCGAGAACCGCCGGAACGCGCCCTTCCCCACCGTCCCGTACGCCCGCCCGGCGGCGCCCCGCGGGCCGCCCGTCCACCCGGCCCGACCGGGCCGCGCCACCCCGGCCGACCTGCCGGAACGGCGACCGCGCAGCCGTACGGACCCCACCGTCGACGCCCCGCCGCGGGGCCCCGGCCATGGGCCCGGGGGGAGCGGACCCGGCCGGTTCCGCGGCCTTCAGCGCCGATCGGCCGTCAAGTAGCCTGCGCCCACACCGCACCACCGCACCCGCACCCGCACCCGCACCACGGCCGCCCCGCCGCCGGCAGCCCCGCCACCTGCCACCTGCCACACCGTTGCCGCGAACGCCCAAGCGCACGCCCAAGCCCACACCCACGCGCACGCCCACGCCCACGCCCACGCCCCGGAGGTACGCCGATGCCCCTGGCCCAGCCCGCCACCCCCGCCCGGCTGCGCTTCGCCGTCCTCGGCCCGCTCACCGGGGAGGCCGACGGCCGCCCGCTGGCCCTCGGGCCGCTGAAGCAGCGGCTGGTGCTCGCCGTCCTGCTGAGCCGCGCCAACACCGCCGTCCCGGTCGACCTGCTCACCGACGCGGTGTGGCCCGAGGAGCCGCCGCGCACCGCCCGGAAGAACCTCCAGGTCTACATCTGCACCCTGCGCACCCTGCTCGGCCGCGGGGACGGGCCCGACCGGCTGGTGCACTCGGCCGCCGGCTACCTGCTGCGGGTCGCCGAGCCCGAGTTGGACCTGCTGCGGTTCCGCGCCCTGGCCCGGGCCGGCCGGGCCGCCGCCGACGGCGGAGCGCTCGCCCCCGCCGCCCGGCTGCTGCGCCAGGCCCTCGACCTCTGGCAGGGCCCGCCGCTCGCCGACCTGCGCCGTTCGCCGGCCGTCGAGGCGGAGGCGGACCGGCTGGAGGCCCGCTGCCTGGGCGTCCACGAGGACTGGGCGGAGACCGAGTTGGAGCTCGGCAACCCCGGGGCCGTCGCCGAGGACCTCACCGAGCTCGCCGAGCGCCACCCGCTGCGCGAGCGCCTCCAGGCCGCCCGGATGAACGCCCTGCACCTGTCCGGCCGCCAGGCCGAGGCGCTCGCCGTCTACGACACCCACCGCCAGCTGCTCGCCCGGGAGTTGGGGCTGGAGCCGAGCCCCGCGCTGACCGCCCGCTACCGGGAGCTGCTCGCCCGCGGCCGCTCCCTGCCCGCCGACACCCGCCCGGAGCGCGGCGCCGGGCCGAACGGCGTCGCGCTGCTGCCCGCCGACACCGCCGACTTCACCGGAAGAACCGACGAACTACGCAATCTCGTCGACGAGTTGGGCGAGGGCCGCGGGCGCGTCGCGGTGCTCTCCGGCCCGGCCGGCTGCGGCAAGACCGCGCTCGCCGTGCACGCCGGCCACCTGCTCGCCGACCGCTTCCCGGACGGCCGGGTGCTGGTCCGGCTGCGCGCCGAGGACGGCACCGCCCGCCCGCTGCCCGAGGTGCTCGCCGAACTCGCCGTCCTCACCGGCCGCCCGGGCGCCGCACCCGTCGCACCCGTCGCACCCGTCGGGACTGTTCGACTCGCCCCCGACCAAGGCCCCGACCACGCCCCCGAGCCCGGCCCCGGCGACACGGCCCGGGCGGCCGCCCTATGGCGCGCCTCGCTCGCCGGGCGCCGGCTGCTGCTGATCCTGGACGACGCCCCGGGCGAGGCCGTGGTCCGCGAGCTGCTGCCGGGCTTCGGCCCGAGCGCCGTACTGGTCACCTCCCGCAGCCAGCTGGCCGGCCTCGCCTCGGTGCGCCGCGTCGCCGTCCCGCCGCTCGCCCCCACCGAGGCCCTGGACCTGCTCGGCCGGATCGTCGGCACCGGCCGGACCGGCGCCGACCGCGCCGCAGCCGCCCGGATCGTGGCCGCCTGCGGGCTGCTGCCGCTCGCCGTCCGGGTCGCGGGCACCCGGCTGGCCGTGCTGCGCCACCTCCCGCTCGCCGAGTACGCGGCCCGGCTGGAGGACCCGGCGGGCGCCCTGGACGAACTGGTAGCCGGGGACGTCACCGTCCGCGCCCGGCTGGACTCCGGCTGGCGCGACCTCACCGACCGGGGACGGCTCGCCCTGGCCCGGCTCGCCGCCCTGCCGCTCGCCCTGCTCTTCACCCTCCCCGAGGCCGCCGCCGCCCTCGGCCGGCCCGAGCGGCTCGCCCTGCGCACCCTGGAGGCGCTCACCGACACCGGGGCGGTGACCTCCCCCACCGGTGAGGTCACCGCCCACGCCGCCCTGTACGCCCTGCCGCGGCTCACCCACCTGCACGCCCGCGAACGCGCGGTGGAGGCCGTGCGGGCGCCGGCACTGACCTGACGGCCGCGCCCGTGGGGCACCGGCGCCGACCTGACGGCCGCGCGGTTCGCTCACCCCAGGGTCAGCAGGTCCAGCACGTCCGCCCGCCGCTCCCCGGGCCCCTCCTCCAGCCCGCTCAGCGCCAGCAGCACCCCCGCCGCGCCCGTGTGCAGATCGGCGGAGAAGCGCCGCAGCCTCATCCCCGGCACCAGCAGCCCCTCCGGCCGGGCCACCAGGTGCCACTGGAGCTTGCGCACCTGCCCGAGCACGGCCTCCCGCGCGGGCGCCCCGCCCAGCCGGTCCAGCGCCAGCGTCAGCCCGACCCGCCCGCGGAACAGGCCCGGCTCCCGGATGAACCCGGGCGCGCAGACCTTGCGCACGTCCGCCAGGAAGGTCTCCCCGCCCGGCAGCTCCGCGTGCTCCAGGAACTCCCGCACCACCAGCGCGATCCCGCTGCTGCCCCGGTCCAGGTAGGCCAGCCGGCGCCCGGCCTCCAGCACCTGCACCGACCCGTCGGGCACCCGGACGCACCCGGCCACGGCCCGTTCCAGCGCGGTCCGCCCGGAGTCGAGCAGCCACCGCTCGCCGGTCCGCCGGTACAGCCGCAGCTGGAGCAACGCGATCCCCGCCAGCCCGTACAGCAGTCCGGCGGCCGCCGGCTCGTCCAGTCCGGGCACCGGCTCGCCGCGCAGCACGGCGGCCAACTCCCGCGCGTCGTCGAGCGCGTGGGCCAGCTCCCGGGGGCGGTCCAGCGCCCGCGCCAGCCGCAGCCGGGCGAGCGCCGCACCGGCCCGGCCGCCGAACAGGCCCGCCTCCCGGGCCGGGCGGGCGGTGCGGGCGCGCCCGAGCAGTTCCTCCGCCTCCTCCGTCCGGCCGATCCGGGCCAGCACCAGCGCGGTGCCGAGCGGCCCGTCGTACAGTCCGCCGGTGCCGGGGCGGTCGGCCCGCCGGCGCACCGCGGCGACCAGCCAGTCCGCGTACTCCTGCGGCCAGTCGGCGCCGGCGCGGTGCAGCGCGTACAGCACCCCCGCCGCGCCGTGCGACACGCCCGTACCGCCGTCGGCGAACCCGGCCACGTCCCCGGGGAAGAGCCGGTCCGGCCGGTCCGGGGTGGCGCCCGCGTGCAGGCCCGCGACCAGCTCCCGGCGCACCGGGTCCAGCGAGGGCCCGGCCAGCAGCTCCCGCCCGCGCCGCTCGCTCGCCGACTCCACCAGGGCCACCGCTCCAGGGCGCACCGGCCCCTCCTCCTCCCCGAGTCCGAACCACTCGCGCGCCCGCCGCTCCAGCGCCGGGAGCTTGCCCGGGTCGAGGTCGGCCAGTTCCAGCACCGGCATCAGCAGCATCAGCCAGGTGGCCCAGAGCAGCCAGCGGTCGGCCTCGGCGCCGGTCAGTCCGGGCGGGACGTGCTGTCCGGCCGCGCCGGCCACCGGCACCCGCTGGTCGTCCAGCCCGGCCGCGTACTCGAAGTCCACCAGCACCACCGACCCGTCCGGCCGGAGCACCACGTTGGACGGGTGGAGGTCCCCGAACCGCACGCCCCGCCCGTGCAGGGCGGCGAGCGCCTGCTCCAACCCCGCCACCACCCCGCCCACCCACCGCGCGTACCTGGCGCGCTGCTCCGGTGTGCAGTTCTGGTGCACCAGCGGGTAGCGCCGGATCGCCTCGGTGAACAACTGGACGCCCTCGACGTGCTCCTGCACCAGGAAGGTGTGCTCCCACACCGTGCGCACCTCGTGCAGCCGCGGCACGCACGCCAGCCCGGCCAGCCGCTCCAGCGCCCACTGCTCGCGCCGCAGCCGGGTCAGGGCGTCCGCCCCGGCGCCGTCCAGCCCGGTGTGCGGGCGGGCTTCGCGCAGCACCACCCGCTCTCCCGTGCCGTGCCGCTCGGCGAGGTAGATCCCGCCGGCGTTGGAGAACCGGAGCACCTCGACGATCCGGTACGGCAGGTGCCCGCGGGCCGCCGCCCGGGCGGCCAGGTGCGGGCGCAGCGCGGCCGGCGGCTCGACCCACCCGGGCAGCCGGAACGCCGGCTCGCGGGGGTCGGGCACGAGCGCGCCGGACGGGTCGCGCAGGGCCGGGACGACCCGCCCGGCCGCGTCCTGGCACCACAGTTCGACGAAGGCGCCGTAGCGCGCGAACACCGGGGCGTCGCCGATCCGCAGGTCGGTGAGCACGTACGGCCCGGGGAAGCCGTCCAGCGCCCGTGCCAACTCCTCGGCCAGGGTGAGGAACTCGCCCTCCGTGGCCGGGTAGACGGTGATGAACTTGCCGCTGCTGCCGCGCCCCGCGAACTTGCCGTTCGTCACCGCCAGCGCCGCCGGGCCGCGCAGGAACTTGAACGCGACCCGGCGGTCGAGGCAGATCCGGGTGACGGCGTCCAGCGTCCGCTCGGCGCTCTCCCGCACCGCCGACACGTGCAGCTTCCAGCCCTGCTCGGGCAGCCGGGAGTCGGCCGACGGGACCTCGGGCCGCAGCACCGTCCACAGCCCGCGCTGCTCCCGCCGCCAGCCCGCGGGCGGCTCGCCGAGGGCCGGCGGGTAGCGGTTCGCCCCGTCCCGCAGCCGCCCGGGGGTGTCGTAGTACATCGGATCGGCGAGGCAGTACAGCTGGGTCTCGTGGGCGCCGGCCATGGGGCCTCCTGTTCCGAAGTCTTCCGGGAGCGGGCGGTGTTCAGACGGCCGGGCGCGGCCGCGGTCCGCGCCGGACCGGCGGCGCCCAGGTGACCGCGGCCGCGCAGAGCGCGATGGCGAGGGCCAGCAGGGCGAAGGTCAGGGTGCCGCCGAGCGAGCCGAGCAGGGTGCCGGCGGCCAGCGGGCCGAACGGCTGGACCAGGGTGGACAGGAAGCCGGCCGCGCTCTGCACCCGGCCGATCCGGTCGGGCGGCGCGGCGATCAGCATGCCGGAGACGAAGCCGATGCTGGCGACGGTGGACAGGCACATGCAGGCCGCGCAGAGCAGTCCGATCAGCAGCGGCACCCGGGTGAGCACCAGGACCCCGGCGGTGAGCGCGCAGGCCCAGCAGGCGAGCGCGACCAGGCTGCCGTCCCGGACCCGGGCACCGAGCCGGGGAGCCAGCAGCGCGCCGGCCAGGGCGCCGGCCGCGGTGCAGGAGACGACCGTGCCGCCTCCGACGCCGGAGCGGCCGCCGTCGGAGGCGACGGCCAGGGTGGCGAACATCAGCGCGCTGAACGCGAAGTTCATCCCGAGGCCGAAGATCAGCAGCAGGGTGCGCAGATAGGGCCGGTGCCAGATGAAGGCCAGTCCGGCGGTCAGCTCGGCCCGGCCGAGCACCGGCCCGTTCCTCGCGGCGGGCAGCGAGCGGGTCCGCATCAGCGCCACGCAGACGGTGGACAGCAGCAGTCCGACGCCCTCGGCGAGGAACGGCAGCACCGGGTGCCAGGCGAACAGCGCCCCGCCGCCGAGCGGTCCGATCAGCCGGGCGGCCGCGCCGCGCGCCTGCATCCGGGAGGAGGCCTCGCGGGCCTGCCCGGCGGGCACCACCGCGCGCAGCAGCCCGCCCGCGGCGGGCCCGTAGACGCCGGTGATCAGCGCCCCGGCGGCGGCGACCAGCAGGACCAGCGGCAGCGGGGTGTGCCCATGCAGTACGGCGACGACCAGGGCGCCGACCGCGAGCAGACCGAGGGCGTCGCAGATCCGCATCAGCCGGCGCCGCTCGATCCGGTCGGCGAGCACCCCGCCGGGCAGCATGGTGAGCAGCAGCGCGCCGACCGAGACGGTGCCGACGGCGCCCGCCCGGGCGGCCGATCCGGTCTCCCGCAGGACCAGCAACGGCAGGGCGATCGAGGCGAGTTGGGAGCCGAGCGAGGCCAGCAGGCCGCCGGCCCAGAGCAGCCGGAAGTCCCGGTTGCGGGCGAGCGGGGTGGGCTCCATGGCCGTCCTCCGTGGTCGGGCGGGGGCACCCGCGGGGGTGCGGATCGGGCCGGGGCGGTCCCGTCCCGGCGGGACCGCCCCGGAGGCCTTCGGCGGCCGGCGGCCGGGGGCGGCGGTGCGTCCGCCCCCGTGCCCGGCCCGGCGTGCGGACTCCGGTCAGGCGGAGGTCTCGGCGCCGGCGACGTAGCTGATCAGGCTGAAGCAGTTGCCGTCGGAGGCCTCGCTCAGGACCTTCATCGACTGGAGGTCCAGGATGTTGGCCACGTGCGCCTCGACCTCCGGGCCCTCCTCGCCGCTCTCGCCGACGTTCTGCTGCTCCATGTTCTCGGCCATGGTCGAACTCCCTTCCGCATGGGGGGTGGT
>NZ_JBHXTL010000042.1:0-64734 GCF_042677365.1 Kitasatospora sp. NPDC127116 | reverse complement strand
GGGTCCGTACCGACCACGCCGGCGGGCGCGCCGACGAAACGGCGGGCGGTCAGCTCGGGGTCGAGGTACCCGGCGGCCAGGCCTCGGCCGCCGATCCGCAGCTCGCCGGCCGTGCCGCGCGGCACCGGGCGGCCGTCCTCGTCGGTGACCAGGAGGACGGCGCCGTCGATCGGCAGGCCGATCGGCGGGGCGCCGGCACCGTGGTCGCCGCCGGGGGCCATGGTGTGCACGGTGGTGGTGACGGTGGCCTCGGCGGGGCCGTACGCGTTGTGGACGGTCGCGGTGACGTCGGGCCCGGGGGCGCGGCGCAGCCGGTCGCCGCCGATCACCAGGTGGCGCAGCGGCGACTCGGCGGGCCAGGGCCGGCCGAGGAGGGGCTCGGCCAGCGGGGTGGGCAGGATGGACACGGTGACGCCGGCCTCGCGCCACCAGTCGGTGAGCGCGCCGGTGTCCCAGCGGACCGCCTCGGGGGCGACCACCAGGGCCGCGCCGGAGGTGAGGCCGGCCCACAGCTCCTGCATGTGCGGGTCGAAGGCGACGCCGATCAGCAGGCTGTGCCGCTCCCCGGGGCCGAGGCCGGTCAGTCCGCGGTACCACTGCAGCAGCGCGCCGAGCGCGGGCTCGGTGACGGCGACGGCCTTCGGGGTGCCGGTGGAGCCGGAGGTGAGCACCGCGTAGTGGGTGCCGGCCGGGACGCGCACCTGCTCGCCCGGGTTCAGGGCGGCCACCACGCCGGCGGTGGGCAGGTCCAGCGGCAGCCGCTCGCCGCCGGGCGGCAGCAGGTCCGGCTCGCCGACCAGGCAGGCCGGGCGCAGCTGCTCGGCGACGGCGCGCAGCCGGTGCTCGCCGGGGCGCGGGCCGAGCGGCAGGTGGACGGCGCCGAGCTTGGCGGCGGCCAGGGTGACGGCGACCAGCGAGACCGAGTGGGCGAGGCAGACGCCGAGCAGGTCGCCCGGGCCGACCTTGCCGCGCAGGGCCTCGGCCACGGTGTCGGCGAGGCGGTCGAGTTCGGCGTAGCTGTAGACCTGCTCGCCGTCGATCAGGGCGGGGGCGTCGGGGGTGCGGTGCGCCCAGGTGGTGAAGAGGTCGAGCACCGCGCCGTCCTGGTGCGGACGGCCGTAACCGATGCTCGGGGCGTCGGTGTTCGGGGTCCCGGTGTTCGGGGTCCCGGTGTTCGGAGTCCCGGTGTTCGCGGCGTCGACGCTCGGGGCGTCCGCGTTCGGGACCTTCGTGTCAAGGTGTTCCATCATCATCTCCAGGAAGTCGCGTACGAAGGTGACGCTTCGTCAGTTCAGGCCCATGGAACGGGCGATGATCACCTTCTGGACCTCCGAGGTCCCCTCGATGATCGTGGTCATCCGGACGTAGCGGTACAGGAACTCCAGCGGGTGCCCGCGCACCCAGCCGGTGGCCCCGTGCACCTGGAGCGAGCGGTCCACCGCGCGTACGGCGGTCTCGGAGGCGGTGAGCTTGGCGAGCGCCGCGTTCTCGGGGGACTCGGTGCCCTCGTCGACCAGCCGGGCGCAGGCGAGGGTGAGCAGCTTGGAGGCCTCGACCTCGGCCCGGGTGGCGACCAGGTGCTCCTGGATGTGCTGGTACTCGCCGATCACCCGGCCGAAGGCCCGCCGGTCCTTGGCGTACTCGACGCCGATCCGCAGCGCGTGCTCGGCGATGCCGTTGCACATCGCGGCAACCACCAGACGGCCGCGCGAGAGGCTGTCGATGGCGAGGGCGGTGGCCGCGCCGACGCCCTCCTCGCCGCCGATCACGGCCTCCGGGCCGGCGGTGACCCCGTCCAGCAGCAGCTCGAACAGCGGCTCGCCGGACATGCCCTCGTAGCGCTGGCCGATCCGCAGCCCGGGCTGGTCCATCGGCAGCACGAAGGCGGTGGCGCCGGCCGTGGGGCCGGCCCCGTCGCCGAGGTCGGTGGCGGCGACGACCAGCGCGATCCCGGCGTGCTCGGCGTTGCTGACGAAGGTCTTGCGGCCGTTCAGCACCCAGCCCTCGCCGGTGCGCACGGCGGTGGTGGTGAGGTGGAACGCGTCGGAACCGGCGTGCGGCTCGGTGAGGGCGAGGCAGCGGGTCTGCTCGCCGCGCACCAGCGGGACCAGGTGGCGCTCGACCTGCTCGGGGGTGCCGTGCCGCAGCAGCGGGCTGGGCCCGTCGGAGCCGGCCAGCGCGTACGGGGCGAGCACGCAGCCGCTGCGCCCGGCGGCGTGGTGCAGCAGGACGACGGCGGTGAACGGCATGTCGGCGCCGCCGAGCTCCTCGGGGTAGTCGCCCGCGTAGAAGCCGAGGGCGGCGGAGCGCTTGCGGACGTAGGTCCGCAGGTCGGCCGGGACCTGGTCGGCGGTCTCGGGCAGCTCGGCGGCCAGCGGAACGAGTTCGCGGCGCACGAAGCTCTCGAAGGCCTCGACGAGCTCGCGGTGGCCGGCTTCCAGGACGGCGGAGGGCGAAGTCACTTGGCACCACCGGTGGTGAGGGCCTTGGCCTGGTCGGCCAGGACGGCGTGTCGGAACAGGGTGCGCAGCGGCGGCCGGCTGCCGAGGTGCGGCTCCAGGTACGCGGCGAGCTGGGCGGCGAGCAGCGAGTGGCCGCCGACCTCGAAGAAGTGCGAGTCCGCGGCGAAGCGGTCGTGGCCGAGCACCTCGCGCCAGGCGGCGGCGATCAGCTGCTGGCCGGGGTCGGTGAACTCGCTCGGCTCGACCTCCTCCGCCTCCGGGGCCTCGTCCACCAGGCGGGCGAGGGCGGTGCGGTCGGGCTTGCCGCCGGGCAGGGTCGGCATCACGGCGACGGCCGTCCAGCTCGCCGGGACGAGTCCGCCGGGCAGCCGGCGGGCGAGCGCCTCGTGCAGCGCGGCCTGGTCGGGGCGCTCGGCGCCCTCCAGGAAGCCGACCAGGCGCGGGCCGGTCTGCGGGTCGGTGTGCAGCAGCACCGCGCAGGAGCGGCCGCCGAGTTCGGCGGAGGCCGCGGCCTCGATCTCCTCCAGCTCGATCCGGTGGCCGCGCAGCTTGACCTGGTTGTCGGCGCGGCCGAGGAAGCGCAGCCGCCCGTCCAGGTCGCGGTAGCCGCGGTCGCCGGTGCGGTAGACGCGGGCGTCGTCGAGCGCGGGGACGGTCGTGAAGCGGGCCGCGGTGGGCTCCGGCAGTCCCAGGTAGCCCTCGGCCAACAGGGGTCCGCCGACGACGAGTTCGCCGACGCAGCCGGGGGCGAGCGGGCGCAGCGTGTCGTCCAGGACGTGGATGCGCACGCCGTCGAGTTCGGCGCCGAGCGGGATCTCGCCGTCCTCGGTGACGTCGGCGTCGGTGACCTCGTACACGGTGGAGGTGACGGTGGCCTCGGTGACGCCGTAGGCGTTCAGCACGGTGGTGGCCCCGGTCAGGCCGGCCAGCGCCCGGGCGGGCAGCCGCTCGCCGCCGAGCACCAGCAGGCGGGGCGCCCAGCGGCCGTCGCGCAGCGCCTCGCGCAGGTCCTCGCGGACGGCGAGCAGGTAGCTGGTGGGCAGGTTGGCGACCGTGACGCCGCGGGCGGCCAGCACGGCCACCAGCTCGGGCCCGGTGGGCACCTCGCGCTGCGGCACGACGAGGGCGGCGCCGGCCGTGAGGGCGGGCAGCACCTCCTCCAGGGCCACGTCGAAGGACGGCCGGGCGAACAGCAGCACCCGGTCGGCGGAGGTGAGCCGGTAGCGGTCGGCGATCGCGGCGACGTACCCGGCGAGGGCCTCGCGGCCGACCAGGACGGGCTTGGGCACGCCGGTGGAGCCGGAGGTGTGGATCACGTAGGCGGCGCCGTCCAGCATGGCGGCGGGCCCGGCCTTCGGGAAGGCGGGGCCGTCCAGCAGCGCCGGGGTGACGCCCTCGGCGGGCAGTGCCAGCGCGCTCTGCCGGGTGGCGAGGACGAGTGCCGGGCCGAGCCGCTCCAGCAGCAGCCCGAGCCGGGCGGCCGGGTCCTCGGTGGACAGCGGCGCGTACACGGCGCCGTACCGCAGGCAGGCGAGCAGGGCGACCACGCTGTCGGCGCCGCGCGGCAGCACGGTGGCCACCGGCTGGCCGGGGGTGACTCCGGCGGCGCGCAGCCGCTCGACCAACTCGGTGACCCTGCGGTCGAGTTCGCCGTAGCTGATCCGCTCGGTGCCGGCCAGCAGGGCGAGCGAGGTCGGGTCGTGGGCGGCGGCCGGGTCGAGTGCGGCCGGGGTGACCGGGGCGGCCGGTTCGGCCTCGGGCGCGGGGGCCAGCCCGGCGATCGGCGCCTGCGGGCGGTCCAGGTAGCAGCGCAGCAGCTCCAGCAGCCGCTCGGACAGCAGCACCGCCTCGGACTCGCGGAACAGGTCGGCGTCGTAGTCCCAGACCAGGGTCATCCCGGCGGCGCCGTGCTTCTCGCCGACCACCCGGCGGTCGTCGGGCAGCAGCACCAGGTCGAGGTCGAAGCGGGTGGTGCCGGTGTTGAAGCCCTCGTACAGCGAGACCTCCAGCCCGGGCGCCTGGACGTCGGGCAGTGCCGCGTCGTGCGCGCTGAACATCACGTTGAACAGCGGGTTGTCGGCGCCGGTGGTGTGCAGCCCGAGCCGGCGGGTCAGCTCCTGGACCGGCAGGTCCTGGTACGGCAGGGCGCGCAGCAGGACGTCGGTCACCTCGTCCACGGCGTCGGTGCCGGGGACCGCCGGGTCGAGCCGCAGGCGCAGCGGGACGGTGTTGACGAACATGCCGACGGTGCCCTCGAAGCCCTCCGGGCGGTTGCCGACGGCGGTGCCGATCACCACCTCGCGGTGGCCGCTGTGCCGGCGCAGCAGCTCGGCGAACAGGGCGAGCAGGGTGCTGAACGGGGTGTGGCCGTCGGCCTTGCTGCGCTCGCGCAGCCGCTCGGCCAGGTCGGCGCCGATCGACTGGCGCAGCTGGCCGCCGCGGTGGCGCCGTTCGGCACCCGGCCGGGCCAGCCCGGGGAGGGTGACCTCGCGCGGGGCGTCGGTCAGCTCCTTGGTCCAGAAGTCGAGTCCGCGGTCCCGGGGGAGGTCGGCGGCGGCGCGGGCGTGGTCCTCGTAGGAGGGCGCGGTGGGCAGCTCGTACGGCTCGCCGAGGACGGTGGCGCGGTAGACGGTGAACAGGTCGCGCAGCAGGATCGCGAAGGAGTGGCCGTCGTGGACGAGGTGGTGCTCGACGTGGATCAGCCGGTGGTGGTCGTCGCCGAGCCGGACCAGGTGCCAGCGCAGCACCGGCGCCCGCTCGGTGTCCAGCGGCTCCTCGGCCTCGGCGGCGAGCAGCCGGCGGAAGGTGGCCTCCGGGTCCTGCTCGGCTGCGAAGTCGCTGTGGCGCAGCTCCGGTTCGCAGACGTCGGCGACCCGCTGGCCGGGAAGCCCCTCCGGCCTGGGCACCAACTCCAGCCGCAGACCGGGGTGGTGGGCCAGCACGGCGGCCAGGCCGGTGTGCAGCGCGTCCCGGTCGAGGGTGCCCCACAGGTCGAGGACGGCGGTGAAGTTGTAGGCGCGGCTGCCCGGCAGCATCTGCTCGTGCAGCCAGACGATCTCCTGCGAGGGAGAGAGTGCGAACATGGTCGATTCCCTTGTGTGGTGGGCTTGTCGGCACTGCGGTGGCCGGACGCGGACGTGGGGTGTTCCCGTGCCGGCCGGCGGCCCAGGGGCGTACCGGGGTGAGGTGCGGCCCTGGGCCCGGGGTCCCGTCCGGCGGCGTGTCGGACGCGCGCGGACGGGCGTGGTGGGTTCGTGGCGGACCCGTCGTGGGTCCGTGGTGGGTCCGTGGTGGGTCCGTCGCGGGAGTTCGGGGCCCGCGGGGTGGGGCGTGCGGACGCGGGCGTACGAGGTGAGCGGGTTCAGGCGGGCGGGCTCGGGTGGGCGACGCGGCCGGCCGGGCGCCTCAGGCCTGCGGGACCGGGACCGGCCGGGCGTGCAGGTGGTGCCGCAGCACGGCGAGCAGTTCGCCGAAGGCGGCCCGGGCGTCGGCCTCGGGGAAGCGGTCGCGGTCCCAGGCCAGCCGGATCAGCAGGTCGTCGCCGTGCGAGGCGGAGACGGCCAGCGGTGCGGCGAGCGGGCGCCCGTCCAGGTGGGTCTCCCGGCCGGGGGTGCCGCCGAGCACCAGCGGTGGGCGGCGGTGCAGGTCCTCCATGGTGAGCAGGCCGTCCAGGGCGCCCGACCACGGGGCCCCGGCGGTGCGGGCGGCGCGGACCACCTCGTCGAAGGGGGTGCCGGCCTGGTCGAGGTCGTCCCACCAGGCGTCCGCGAGGGCGTCCAGGTCCGCGACCGGGCCCGAAGTCGCCGGGTGCACCAAGGTGTTGAGGAAGCAGCCGAGCGCGGCGGGTGCGCCCGCCGGTCGTCCGCCCCACGGGTAGCCGAGGGCGAGCGGCCCTCCCCCGGTCTCCGGCCGGGCCGCCCCGTCCGCCCGGGCCGCCCCGTGCAGCCGGTGCAGGGCCGAGCCGACCGCGTCCAGCAGGGCCGGGAAGACGGCGCCGCGGGCGGCGCCCCCGGCGGTGGGCAGCCGCTCGGTGAGCATGCCGGTGGACGTCGCCGCGCCGCCGCCCGCCCCGGTCAGGCCGCCCAGCCGGCGGCCCCAGTGGGCCTGGGCGGCGGGGCCGCCGGCGGCGTCCTCGGCGGCGAGCTGCAGTTCGACGGCCTGCCGGTAATCGGCCAGCGCCCGGGGGTCGGGCCCGTCCGCCGGTGGCTCGTCCCGCTCGTACGCGGCGCCGAGTTCGGCGGTGAGCAGGCCGAGCGACTGCTCGTCGCAGGCGGCGTGGTCCAGTGCGAGGGCGAGCAGTTCCTCGTCCCCGTCCGGGTCCGCGGCCACCAGCAGGCGCAGCGCGGGTCCGTCGGCGGGCCAGTCCGCCAGGGCCTCGCGCAGCGCCGCGCGGGCGGTGCCGCCGGGGGCGACGGCGATCCGGGCGGCCTCGGCGGAGGGGCCGCCGGTGCGCAGCACGGGTGTGCCGCGCACGGTCGCGAATCCGCCGCACAGCGCCGGGTGGTGGGCGGCCACGGCGGCCGCGGCGCGGGCCAGTCGGCCCAGGTCGAGGGTGCCGCACGGGTAGGCGAAGAACAGCGGGACGACGTCGGTGCGGCTCTGCGGAGCGAGTCGGCGGGTAATCAGGAAGCGCCGCTGGGCGCCGGTCAACGGGAACAGCTCCACCGGGGATTCGGCGGCGGCGGAGCGGTACCGGGCGAGGTAGGCGGCGGTGATGCTGGCGTGCACGGGAACGGTCTCCGGTTTCCGGTCGCGGCTCGGGTCGGGGATCGGTCGAGGGGGGATCGGCCGGTGCCCTGCTCGGGTCCGGGACGTGCGGGGATCAGGTTCGGTCGGCAGAAGGGATCGGGTTCGGTCGGCAGGAGGGGTTCGGGTGCGGAAGGCGCGGGTGGGGCGGCCGGTCAGGACGTGCCGGGGCTCACCGCGCTCTCCTGGTCGGTGGCGTCCGCCTCCGCGTCCGCGTCCTGCCCGGCCGTACGGTCGGGGCCCGGCAGCTCGCGCATCCGCCGCAGCGGGGAGAGCAGCAGCGGCAGCGGCACCAGCAGGAAGCCGGCGGCGCAGAGCCAGAGCGCGGTGCGCGGCCCGGCCGCCTCGGCGACCACGCCGCCGATCAGGGCGCCGATCGGCAGGGTGCCCCACACCAGGAACCGCATGGTGGCGTTCATCCGGCCGAGCAGCTCCGGCGGGCAGATGCTCTGCCGGAAGCTCACCTGGGCGACGTTGTAGGCCACCGCGCCGAACAGCACCACCCCGGAGGCCAGGCCGAACAGCACCACGCCCGCACCGCCTCCGGACAGCGGCCACAGCAGCGCGAACGGCGCCGTCACCACCGTGGACAGCCAGATCAGCCGGGCCTGTCCGATCCACCGGGCGAGTTGCCCGGCGCACAGCGCGCCGGCCAGTCCGCCGACGGCGGAGACCGACAGCAGCACGCCGATGGCTCCCGGCGACAGGTCGAGCACCCTCACCCAGAACACCGTCTGCACGGCGGTCAGCACGGCGGAGAACAGGTTGGACGTGGCGGTGGCGGTCGCGATCGCCCGCAGCAGCGGGTGGCCGAGCACGAACCGCACGCCCTCCCCGACCTCGGCGCGCAGCGAGCGCCCCGGCTCGGGCTCCGGCCGCGGCTCGTCGACCTTGATCCGGACGAGCAGCAGGGCGGAGGCGAGGTAGCCGCAGGCGTCGGCCACGATGGCGAGCGGCGCCCCGAGCAGTTGGACCAGCCCGCCGCCGAGTCCCGGCCCGGCGATCTGCGCCGAGGAACGGACCGTCTCCAGGGCGCCGTTGCCGCCGACCAGTTGCTCGCGCGGCAGGACGGCGGGCAGGAAGGACTGGTGGGCGACGTCGAAGAAGACCGTCGCCACCCCGGTGACCAGCGCCACCAGGTAGAGCTGCGGCATGGTCAGCACCCCGAGGGCGGCGGCCGGCGGGATCGACCCGACGGCCAGGCAGCGCACCACGTCGGCCCGGATCAGCACCGGAAGCTTGCGCATCCGGTCCAGCCAGGCGCCCGCGGGGAGGCCGACGAGCAGGAAGGCGGCGGTCTCGGCGGCGGTCAGCAGACCGACCTCGAACGGCGTGGCGTCGAGCACCATCACGGCCACCAAAGGAAGGGCGACGAGGGTGACCTGACTGCCCGTCTGGGCCGCCGCGGCTCCGGTCAGCAGGAGCCGGAAGTCGCGGTGGCCGAGCAGACGGGCCTGGCGGGGGCTGGGCTTCTCGTTCATCGGTGCGACTCTCGGTCACCCCTTCGACACGGGGCAAGCACCAGGTCCGTTTCCGGACGGAACGCAGGTCGGCCGAATCCCGCCACTCCCCCGGCCCGCCTTTGCGCGCTCCTTATGGCCGCTTCTCCTGCCCTCACGCCGCCCGCGGCGTCCGTCGGCCTAGGCGGCACCGGCCGACGGGCACTCCGACCGGCTCCGGGCCCGTCCGTCCATTTCCTTGTCCGGTATTCGGACGCCGTCTTTCCAGCCACCGGACGGAGACGCTCAACTTGGCCGGATTCCATGGAGTGCAGTCCGACCGTCATCTCATCGTGATACCGGCGTGACCGTAGCGAGCCGTAGACAAGGTGACCGGACGGTCACGGACCACCCGTGCCCGACCCGGTCCGCCACCCGTCCCGCCCCCGTTCCGCCGACCGGTTCGCCGCCCCCGTTCCACCGACTGCCGACCACCGACCGACGGCCGCCAGTCAGCCGTCCGACTCCGCATCCGCCTCTGTCCCCGCCTCCGCCCGACGGGTGATCGCCAGCACCGCCATGTCGTCGTCCCTGGGCCCACCGGTCCACCGCTCGACGTCCGCCACCAGCGCGTCCAGCACCTCGCCGGGCCCGGCGAACGGCCCCAGCGGGGCCAGCCCGAGCACCGGGTCGTAGAACTCCCCCGCCGTGTCCCGGGCCTCGGTGACCCCGTCGGTCACCAGCAGCAGCGTCCACCCGGGCAGGAACGGCCGGCTCTCCGGCGCCGGGCGCGCCACGCCCAGTCCGCCCATCCCCAGCGGCAGCCCCGGATCCGCCGCGTCCAACCGGCGCACCGGGGGCTCGCCCGCGCCCCGCGGGTACGGGTTCAGCAGGTACGGGCCGGGGTGCCCGCAGTCGAGCGTGCGCACGCTCTCCTCCCCCGGCGGGAACTCCACCAGCAGCGCGGTGATGAACCCCTCCAGCCGCAGTTCCTCGCTCATCCGCTCGCTCTCCCGCAGCAGCGAGTCCTCCAGCGCGTCCGCGAGCGCGGCCAGGTCCGGCAACCGGTGGGAGTCCTCGCGGAAGGCGCCCAGCAGCACCGAGACCGCCCCGACCGCGTGCAGCCCCTTGCCCCGCACGTCGGCGATCAGCCCGCGCACGCCGTACGGGGTGACCTGCAGCGCGTACGCGTCGCCCCCGATCAGCGCCTCGTCCTGAGCGGCCCGGTAGCAGGCCGCGACCGACAGCCGCCCCACCTCCGCGGGGGGCTCCGGCAGCACCGCCCGCTGCGCCGCCTCGGCCACTGACCGCACCCGTGCCAGCCGGCGCCCGTGCCGGGCCACCACCCGGTTCACCCCGATGCCGAGCAGCGCCGCGAACGCCGTGTTCGCCAGCTCCAGGAAGCCGGCCCCGGTCCCGATCGACCCGTCCTGGGTGGACAGCAGCAGGATGCCGAGGACATTGGCCGCCCCCACCGCGACGGTGTCCCGCAGCGCCAGCAGCGCGCCCGCCAGCACGGCGGCCGCCGCCAGCAGCGGATCGCCCCAGTAGTCGGTCGGGTCCAGCGCGTTCCACACCAGCCCGCCGGCGGTCAGCAACCACGGCGCGACCCGCACGTACGGGGGCCACTGCACGGACCTCGGGGCCATCGGCGACCTGGCTTCCGTCTCACCACCATCCGGAAGGACTTCTTCCGATCGTAGTCACGGGCCCCCGGAACCCGCACGACGGCCGCCGGGCACCGGCTGGAACTCGGCGTGATCCCCACCCACTGCCCACCCGGACGTCCGGTTCGGCGACGCTCCCGAACCTGAGGGCGGCTGGCCTCTCCCGGTGGAGTACGTCCGGCTGGGCCTCGGCGGGCCCGCCCCACGCGACCCGGAGGACGCGGACGGCACCGGCGGCGCGGACGGCACGGACGGCACGGGCTCCCGGGCGACGGTGATCCCGGACCGCGCCCAGGTCGAGCTGATGCACGCCACCCTCACCGAGTGGCTGAACACCGACCGCCGGTAGCGTGCCGTTCGCCCGTACGCCTGTACGCCAATCCGCCGCTACGCGGCGTCGGCCGTGAAGCGTCCCGCGCCGGGCCCCGCCAGCAGGCCCTCCGGCACCCGGCGCCCGTACGCGAGGAGCAGCAGGTGCTCCGCCCGCCCGGTCACGGTGAGCGACCCGTCGCCGTACGCCCAGGCGGTGTCCGTCGCCACCAGCCGGACGCCGTCCAGCCGGGCCCCGAAGAACCGCAGGGTGCGGGGTGAGACACCGGCCAGCAGGGCCTTCGTCCGCGCCACCGGCAGCCGGACGGGCAGGCCGAGCGCCACCGTGATGTCGAGGCCGTGGACGACGTCGTGGGCGAGGGCCGCGATCGGGCCGCCGACCGGCGGACGCCAGGGGTGGTCGGCGTGGTCGGCCATGGCGGCGGCGAGTTCGCGCTCGGTCATGGCGGCCGCGTCGCGGCGGGCGATCCGGTCGGCCATGCGGTGGACGTTGCCGCCGGAGCGGGCGAGTTCGAGGAGCGTGCGCGCCGTCGAGTGCCGGAAGCCGGTGCTCATGTGCGCGGCCACCTCGCGGATCCGCCACCCACCGCACAACGAGGGCGAGTTCCACTCCTCCGGGGCGAGGTCGGCGAACACCCGGGCGAGCTCCCGGCGCTCGGCCGCGATCTGCTCGCGGATCCAGTGGATCTGCCCGGTGTCCTGGTTCTGCGGCACGGTTTCCATGCGCCCAGCCTGCGGCCGGAACCGCACACCCGTCCAAGACCGGGAAGTTCTGGCACTTATGATCGGGAGTTATGGAACTGCGGCAGCTCCAGTACTTCGTCACCGTCGCCCAGCACGGCAGCTTCACCCGGGCCGCGCGGCTGCTGCACCTCACCCAGCCCGGGGTGAGCTCCCAGATCCGGCAGCTGGAACGGGAGCTGGGCCACCCGCTGCTCGACCGCTCGGGCCGCACCGTACGGCTCACCCCGGTCGGCGAGGCGGTGCTGCCGCACGCCCGGGCCGCGCTCGCCTCCGCGGCCGCGGCCCGCCGCGCGGCCCAGGAATTCGGCGGGCTGCGGCGCGGACACGTGCGCCTGGGCATGGTCGCCGGGGCGGCCCTGACCCCGCCGTCCGAGCTGGGGACCTTCCCGGGACTCGCCACCACGCTCGCGGCGTTCCGCCAGGAGCACCCCGGCATCGACTTCTCGCTCACCGAGGACACCACCGCGCGGATGCTCTCCGCGCTGCGCGACGGCCGGCTGGACCTCGCCGTCGTCGGCCTGCCCACCCCGGGGAACGGGCGGGAGGGCGACGACGGCGGGTCGTCGCTGAGCGGGCTGGCGCTGCACACGGTGCTGGAGGTCCCGCTGGTCGCTGCCTGTCCGGTGGACCATCCGCTCGCGGACGCCTCGGGGGCGGGCTCCGTCAACGGCACGGGCACGGGCGCGGGCTCCGCCGGGGGCTCGGGAAGCGGGGCCGGTGTTGCCGCCCCCGGCCGGGACGCGCTGCCGGTCGCGGCGCTCGCCGGACACCCCCTGGTGAGCACCCCGCGCGGCACCGGCCTGCGCACGGCGCTGGAGCGCGCCCTGGCCGAGGCCGGCGTCGAGGCGACGGTCGGCGTCGAGGCGGCCGCGCCACCACAGTTGGCCGAGCTCGCAGCGCACGGCCTGGGCGTGGCCGTGCTGCCGGACCCGGGCCCGCTGCCCGGTCTGCGGGTGCGTCCGCTGACCGATCCCGTCCCCCGGGTCCGGATCGCGCTCGCCTGGCCGACCGGACAGCCCTCCTCGCCGCCGACCGCCGCCCTGGTGGCCCACCTGCGGCGGGCCTACCCCGGGCCGGCGGCCGCTCAGGCTCCGGCCGTCACCGCCGCGCCGTCGGCGATGTGCAGCAGCGCGGCCGCGCCGTCGAGCACCTCCCGGTCGAGCGGGAAGTAGCCCTGTCGCGGGACGGTGTCGGTGCGGGTACGGGCGTCGGCCGGCAGCGCGGTGTCCGTCAACTCCCAGGCAGCACCGCGTCCCCGCAGGTGGGCCTCGTACGTCCCCGGCGCCGGCTCGGCCAGTCCGATCGCCTCGCTGCGCCCCAGGCTCCCGGCGACGAAGGCGTAGCGCTCGCCCAGCAGCGTGCCGACGGTGTGGCCCGCGCCGGTCCACCGGCAGTCCAGCTCGCCCAGCGCCCAGGCGCTCGGGTTCCGCTGCACGTGCCGGTTGTGGGCGAAGAGCAGGGTCGGTCCGCGCCGGGCCTCGATCTCGCGGATGTCGAGGAGGTTCTGCGCCATCAGCGCGTCCCGCACGCCGAGCAGGGCGCTGATCCGGGCGCTCGGGGTGCGGCCCCGGACCGCCGACTGGGCGTGGTAGCGCAGCAGTCCGATCCCGGCGGCCAGCCGGGCGCGGGCCTCGTACCATTCGGCCGGCGAGGTCGATCCGATCAATTCCGGTGCCCGCATGTGGAGTTGGAGGAGAAGGTCGTCGGCGAGGCAGCGCAGCCGGGCGGCGTCGGCGGTGTCGCCCGGCGACTGGGCCGGGTCCGTCACCGCCTCCGTACGGCTCCAGCGCTCGTCCTCACCCGCCGCACCGGCGACGTCGAGATCGAGCCCCAGGTAGTCACGGGCGTGTTCGAGGTAGCGGCGCGGGCTGGGGGCGCTGGTGTTCTCGGTCGGGATGTCGAAGCCGTGGAGGGCCAGCCGCTCCCCGGACGGCCGCTGCCGGTTGAACTCCCGCATCCAGGCGACGAGTCGGCGGTTGGGGACGAGTTCCCCGAAGCCGTGCGTGAAGCCCTTCCGCATCGCCGATTCGAGAGTGCCGACACCCTCCCGGACGTAGGCGTCCACGGCGAGGGCGGCCACCCGGTCGGTCTCCAGGGCGATCGACCGGAAGCCCCGGTCGACCAGCCCGGCGAACAGCTCGTTGCGGACCAGCCCGAACGCCGGCTCCTGGTGCGTCGGCTCGCCCAGCCCCAGAAGCTCGCACGCGGGAGTGATGAAGTCATACACGTCCTGGTTCATGGACCTCAAGCGTATCCTTGAAGGAACGGTTGAGACTTTTCCCGCTTCTGCCGCCAGGCCGCCGACGAAAGCCTCAAACAGCCCGAACGGTCGATCGGCTTCGCACACCCCGCCTCACCCGGCCCCACCTCGCCCCACCCGACCCGGAACGGGAGACGACCGGACGACCATGCGACCCTCCGACCTCGCGCGCGAGCACGGCATCTCGACCCAGGCGATCCGCAACTACGAGCGCGACGGCTGCCTCCCGCCCGCCGAACGCACGCCCACCGGATACCGGATCTACACCGAGCTGCACGCCGCCGCCCTGCGCGCCTACCTCGCCCTCGTCCCGGCGTACGGGTACGCGACCGCGGGCTCGGTCATGACCGCCGTCCACGCCGACCGGATCGGCGAAGCCCTCACCGAACTCGACCGGGGCCACGCCCAGTTGCTGCGCGACCGGGAGACCCTCGCCGCCGTCCGCGAGGCCGTCGGCCACCTGACCGGCGGCGCCGCCGCCGGAACCGGGCTCCCCGCAGCGCCCGGCCCCCGCTCCGTCGGCGAGGTCGCACACCGACTCGGCGTCACCCCCGCGACCCTGCGGGCCTGGGAGGCCGCCGGCATCCTCACCCCGGCCCGGGACCGCACCACCGGCCACCGCCGCTACCTCCCCGCCGACGTCCGGGACGCCGAACTCGCCCACCTGCTCCGCCGGGGCGGCTACCTGCTGGACCACATCGCCACCGTGCTGCGGCAGATCCGTACCGCGGGCGGCACCGGCGAGCTCGCCGCCGCCCTGGACGGCTGGCAACAGCGCCTGACCACCCGGGGCCTGGCGATGCTCACCGCCTCCGCCCGCCTCGACGACTACCTGGGGCTGCGCACCGGAACGCCCCGACCGGCTTGACCTCAAGGCCACTTGAGGTGCCAGAGTGATCCACATGAACACCGAAGCAGCAGTTGACGCGCAGGCCGCCCCCGAGGCGGACATCCAGGCCATCGAACGGGTCGTGGCCGCCGTCGAACGCGCCCAGCGCGCCAAGGACCCGGACGCGTTCCTCGCACTGTTCCACCCCGAGGCGATCTGGACCACCGCGCACGGCAAGGTCCTCCTCGGCCTGGACGCGATCGCCGAGTTCACCCGTGCCGTGCTGCCCGCCGCGACCTGGGACGGCGACGTCACGTACGAGCCGGTGCACATCCAGTTCCTTCGCCCCGACGTGGCCGCCGTCAAGGTCCGCCAGGTCTACCGGTCGCCGGAGGGGGACTCGGAGGGCGCACCGCTGTACGTCATGACCAGGCAGGACGACGGTCGGTGGCTGCTGCACGCCTGCCAGAACACCGGCGTGCTCGCCGAATAGCCACCGGGCCCGTCGCAGTCCGCCCCTGCCCGTCCCCACCCGTCCCGCCGGACGCCGGCGCCGCGCCCCGGGTCGGCCGGCCCGGCCCGTCCGGCCCGGCTCAGCCGACCCGGGTGAGCCGGGCGGTGCGGGCGCCGGCGCCGTCCGCGAGCGCGACTGGCTGTTCCTGGTCCGCGCGTTCGGGGCCGGCGAGCAGGATGGAGCGCTGGAGCCGCCGCAGCGCCGCGGACGGCTCCATGCCCAACTCCCTCACCAGGGTGTTCCGCAGGCGCTGGTAGGCCTCAAGCGCCTCGCCCCGCCGGCCGGAGCGGTGCAACGCGATCATGTACTGGCCGTGCAGGCTCTCGTGGGTTCGGTAACGGTCGATCAGGACGGTGAGTTCGGCGAGCAGCACCCGGTGCCGGCCGAGTCGCAGGTCGGCCTCGATCCGCTGGTCCAGTGCGCAGAGCCTGATCTCCTCCAACCGTCTGGCCTCGACGGCGAGTTGGCCGCCGACCGGGACATCGGCGAAGGCCGGGCCGCGCCACAGCGCGAGCGCGTCGGCCAACTGGCGGGCGGCGAGCGGGAAGTCGCCCCCGTCCATGGCGCGGTAGCCGTGCCCGGCGAGGCGGTCGAACTCCTGGAGGTCGACCAGTCCGCCGCCGCTGTTCAGCATGTAGCCGCCGGCCGAGGTGACCAGGACGTCCTTCGCGCAGGAGGCCCCCGGGCCGCCGTCGCCCTGGGCGAGCGCCCGGTCGATGAGGTCGCGCAGTTGGAGCACATAGGTCTGCACGGTGGTGCGGGCACTGCGTGGCGGGCGGCCGGACCACAGCTCCTCGGCGAGGACTCCCGCCGGCACGACCTGATCGGCCCGTAACGCCAGCAGGGCGAGCACCTGCCGCGGCTTCGGCGCCGACGGCACCACCGACGCCCCGCACAGTCGGACCCCCAAGGACCCCAGCACCCGGATCTCCACGACGACCACCCCATATCCAGACGGATCGGCGGCCCCGACGGCCGCCGGCCGGGCGGGTGCTCCGCTGCTCACCGTCCACGCAGGTCCGCTGGAAGGTCGGTCGAGCACCCGAGCCCATCCAAAAACAGGACAGACGGTTTGTCAATACAAAACCGAACGCGCTGTTTGTTTTTGGGCGGAGCAATCCCCACTGGAACCGGACGCCGGACCGCCCGTCCGACCCCGAACCGCTTCGGACGAGGCCCGCACGGACCACCCGGGCCGTCCCGAGCGCCCGACTCAGGAGGGTCCGACGCCGGCCGCACCCGCCCCGGCCGGGCCGCCCGCCCCGCCCGTGCCGGACTCCGCCACCCGGGCCGCCGCGAGCTCCGCGACCACCCGGGCGCCCCGGTCCACCGCGAGGTCGAGCGTGGCCAGCACCCCGGGCACCGCGATACTGGGCATCACATGCTGGTACAGCGCGGAGATCCGGCGCTCCAGATCCGCCCGGCCGGACATCTTCTGGGACTGGATCTGCACCCCCGTCCAGGCCCCGGTGACCAGCCAGGCCGTCTCGGCGGGCACCACCTGGGGCAGCAGCTCACCGCGCCGGCCCGCCGTTTCCAGCACGCTCTCGGCCCGCTGGATCCAGCCGGGCGCCGCACCGCCGCTGAAGTCTCCGAACACGTCCTGGCCGAGGGAGAGCCGCGCGCCCGCGCTCAGGACCGGGTCGCGCGGCATGAGGTGGGCGACCACCATCCCCAGGTCCACGAACTCCTGGAGCTTGCACTGCCGTTCGGGGATCTCGTCCCGGCCGAACTGCTCCTCCACGACCCCCTGGGCGAGCTCCCGCTTGGAGGCGAAGTGGAAGTACACCGCGCCGCGGGTCACCCCGGCGCGGGCCACGACCTCGCCGATCGTCGCCCCCTCGTACCCGTACTCGTCGAAGACCGACGCCGCCGCCTCCAGGATCAGTCGACGCGTCCGGACCGCCCGCTCCTGTCGCACCACCGCAACCACCCCACCCGAAACGCTCGGCAAACAAAACCAAACACCCCGTATCTTACCCGCCGCGGTCGACGGGGGTCCCTGCATCCCAGGTCACATAGGGCCGTCCTCAAGCGGACTAAAACCGCGTGGACGGTATGGGACGAACAGATGGCCGACATCTCGCCGCCAGCCCCCATATCCGGAACAACAGCTCCCACTTGTGCCCGGGGGGACGACGAACGATCCAGTCATAGCAATGAACCTGACAACTTTGGCCGTCGACATTCCCACAGGTCAAGCAGGCCCACCCGGTGAACCCGATCTCGGGGCGGCGACCGGCACACACCCACCGTGCCCGACCGAACACGCTCGGCCGCCGACGAACCTTTGTTCTGGCTCCTTGAAAACCAAACCGGTAGGTACGTATCTTACGAGCCCTGAGCAGCCCACCCCGCCCATCACGGCCTTTCGGAGCGCTCCCCATGACTCTGCTTGCCTTCCGCACGCCCGCCTCCGCCCTCGCCACCGGCCCGGACTCCCGGACGATCCCCGGCCCGGCCGCAGCAGCAGCTCCGGCGCCTCGCCTGACCAGCACCGTCGCCAAGGAGTACGTGCACCGGGCCTGCCACGCCGAGGTCTTCATCACCGGCAGCGAACAGCTGACCGACACCGCCTTCGCCGTCACCGCGCAGTGGCCGCGGGCGCACACCTTCTTCTGCACGCCGGACGGCACCCGGCACGACCCGATGCAAGCAGCTGAAACGATCCGCCAGGCCGGCCTCTACCTTGCCCACACCCGGTTCGGCGTACCGCTCGACCACAAGTTCATGATGTGGAACCTCGACTACACCACTCGGCCGCGGCAGTTGCCGATCGGAGCGGCGCCGACCGACCTCACCCTGGAGATCCAGCTCCTCGCCCAGCCGCGCCGCTCCGGCACCACGGTCGACTTCACGCTGGAAACCGTCGTCCGACGGGGCGCCCAGCTCGCCGCCACCGGGTACGCCCGGTTCACCACCGTCCCGGACTCCACCTACCAGCGGCTGCGCCGGGGGCGCCAGGACGCCGAGCACCCCGCGGCGCCGACCGTGACCGCCGAGCCGCTCCCGCCGGCCCGGGTCGGCCGACTCCGCCCGAGCGACGTCGTCCTGACCCCGGCCGACGCCCCCGACAGCTGGCACCTCACTCCCGACTTCCGGCACCCGATCCTCTTCGACCACGCCAACGACCACATCCCCGGCATGGTCCTGCTGGAGGCGGCCCGGCAGGCGGCCAACGCCCTGAGCAGCCCGGTCACCGTGACCCCGGCCGCCGCGGCCACCACCTTCCACCGGTACGCCGAGCACGACGCGCCCACCACGATCACCGCCCGGCACACCCCCGGCGAGGAGCCGGACAGCCTCACCACCACCGTGACCGGCCACCAGCACGGCGAACCGATCTTCACCACCGTGCTCACCGGCCACCCGGACCACCGCTGACCCGACGGCCACCGCCGCGCCGACCGGGCAGCCGGTACGGCCCGAGCAGCGGTCCGCACCCGCCGCACCACCGGACGCACCCGCCACCCCGCCACGCGGACGGCCCGCCCCACCTACCCGGACCGGCGGGCCGTCCGCGTCCGGCAGGCCGTCCGCGTGCCGACGACGCTTGCCGGGGCGCGCCCCCTGGCACAGGGCGTTTCCCGCCCGTCGGCGACGACCGGAACATCCCGATTCCGGGCTGGCACCGGGGCGAACACCTGCGCAAGGATGTCAGCCCCTGATCCGCTGCCAACAGGAGCACGCCGTGAGCGAAGTCGCTTCGCAGCAGAACGAGTTGATAAGACTGACCGACCGCCCCGGAACCGACGACGCCCCCGGCCGCGACGGGCGGACCGGCGGCCGGAACGTCCGGGTACGGGTGCTCGGACGGCACGCACCGGGCTCCCTGCTCGGACACGACTGGCTGGACTGCGAGATCACCGTCACCGCCGACTCGGTGCGCGGGCAGTTCGTCACGCTGGTGACCGACCGCCATCTCACCCAGTGGGAGACGGATTTGGAGCGGCTGGGGCGCGGCGCCGCGGTCCGCTGGCTGGACGAGGAGCACGGCCCGGAACTGCGGATCGAGCCCGCGCGGCCGGGCGGGCTCTGGGTGACCGTCTCGGACGCGGAGGAATCGGGCGTCACGCTCCGGGTCGTCCTCTCCCCCGCACCGGACTGGCTGGACGAGCAGCGCGCGCTGCTCAAGCTCGTCCGGGAGGCCTATCCGGCCGAGGTGGTCGAGCTCGCCCCGGGACTCCACGCCTGGCGCGGAACCCCGGTGGAGGAGAGCTGATCATCCGTCACCCCCGAGTCCGTACTGGCCGTCCCAGCCGGCCGAGCGAACGGTCGGGCACGGTGAGGAGGAAGAGCAGGACCGCGCCGCCGAGCATGAACAGCGCGAGGCGGTGCAGCCCGCCCGTGGTGGCACCGTGCGGGAAGAAGGCGGCGTTCGCGGCCGAGGCCGCCATCGCGCCGAGGTACATGAAGGTGCGCAGCAGCCCGGCCGCCGAGGCGATGGCGGCCGGGTCCGCCTGGTGGTAGAGGGCGGTCTGGGTGCCGAGCCCGATCAGCCCCTGCGAGACGCCCGCCAGCACACCGACCGCGAGTCTGGACCGTCCAGTCTGGACTGAAGGATTTCCCGGGAACGGAGAGCCGGATAATGACGGCATGATCGACAATCAGCTCCGCGTCGTCCTCGCCGAGGATTCGGTGATCCTCCGGGACGGCATGGTCGAACTCCTCACCGCCCGTGGGTGCGCGGTGGTCGCCACCGCCGGTACGGCGCCCGAGCTGGTGGCCGCCGTCACCGAGCACCGGCCCGACGTGGCCGTGGTGGACATCCGGATGCCGCCCACCCACACCGACGAGGGCATCCGGGCCGCGGTGGAGATCCGGACCGCCCTGCCCGAGGTCGGCGTCCTGGTCTTCTCCCAGCACGTCGAGACCGTCTGGGCGGCCCGGCTGCTGGCGGCCGGCGCAGCGGGCATCGGCTACCTGCTCAAGGAGCGGGTGGCCCGGACCTCCGAGTTCGTGGACGCCCTGCACCGGGTCGCCGCGGGCGGCACGGCCCTCGACCCGGAGATCGTCAACGGCCTGATGCACGGCGGGCGGCGCAGCCGGGTGGACGCGCTCACCCCGCGCGAGCGGGAGGTGCTGGAGCTGATGGCGCAGGGGCACTCCAACCGCTCGATCGCCACGCTGCTGACGGTCTCGGAGCGGGCGGTGGAGAAGCATGTGGCCGCCGTGTTCGGCAAGTTCGACCTGCCCGCGACCGACGCCGACAACCGGCGGGTCAAGGCCGTGCTCGCCTACCTCGCGGAGAGCGGCGCCTCCTGAGTCGACGGACCCGGAACGACGACGCCCCAAGGTCGGCGACCCCGAGGCCGGCAGCCCCGGAGGGCAATGGCCCCGAAGGCAACGCCCGCGCCCCCGTCAGAGCCGGCCGGGCAGCTCGGCACCGACCACCGTCGGCCCACCGGGCGGGCTGTCCACCCGCAGCGTCCCGTCCACCGCCGCGAGCCGTTCGGCCAGGCCGGCCAGGCCGGTGCCCGCGCCGATCGCGGCGCCGCCGCGCCCGTCGTCGCGGACGGTCAGCCGGACCCTCCCGTCGGCCGCGGTGACGGTCAGCTCCGCCGACCGCGCCTCGCTGTGCTTGGCCACGTTGGTCAACAGCTCGGCCGCGCAGAAGTAGACGGCCCGCTCGATCACCTCCTCCGGACGCTCCCGCAGGTCCAGCCGGACGTCGACCGGCACCGGAGAGGTTGCGGTCAGCCCCGGCAGGGCCTGGGCCAACCCGCCGTCCAGTGCCACCGGGTGGATGCCCCGGGTCAGCCGGCGCAGGCCGGCGATGGTGTCGTCGGTCTGCCCACGGGCCCGATCGACCAGGGTGCGCAGCCGCCCGAGGTCGGGCCCGCCCGAACCGGCCGGTCCGCCCGCGGAGGGAACACTCCCGGTGGGAACACCCTCGGTGGGAGCACCCCCGGCCGGTCCGCCCGCGGAGGGGACGCCCGCCGCCAGGACGTCGTCGGCGAGTGACAGGGTGATGGCGAGCGCGACCAGCTGCGCCTGGGTGCCGTCGTGCAGGTCGCGTTCCAGGCGCCGCAGCCGGTCGGTGTTCTCGGCCAGCAGGGTGGCCCGGGCGTTCTCCAGCTGACGCACCCGCTGCTGGGAGCGCACCGGCCCGAGCAGGGCACGGACGAGCGTGCGGTCCGCTCCGCCGAGGGCGCGCACCGCGGCGGGGACGACGGCCAGCACCGCGAGGCCGATCGGGACCGCTCCCAGGTCCAGCAGGCCGATCGACCGCGGGCCCGGCTCCATCATCCGCACCCAGAGCGGAAAGCCCACCAGCCAGACGCTGCCGAGCGGCAGCACGACCACGGCGAGGAACCCGAGCACGCCCAGCGGCAACCGCAACACGAGGTAGAGCAGCGTCCGCCAGGCCACCGGGTCGGTCAGCACCGCCCGGCCCCGGGCGAACACCCCGGACGGGCGCGGCAACAGCGGCGGCGCGGGCACCTCCTCCCGGAGCAGCCTCCCGACCAGCCACCGGTGCAGCCCGCCGAGCCGCCTCGCCCCGAGCAGCGCGGCGACCACGAACGGCAGGCCCAGCACGGTGAGCGAGAGCAGCGCCCCGGCGTAGAGGACCGCGACGGCGTACACCCCGCCGAGCACCCCGAGCGGCAACCCGAGCACCGCGAAGGCCAGTTCGCCGCCGCTCACCGACCGGTACCGCCACCGCTCAGCCACCGTCCACCTCACCGTTCACCCTCCGGCCGGCCTCCAGCATCCACCAGACACCTCCGGAGCCACCGCACCCACCTGCCCCTCAAACCGGACGGCCCTTCGAACCACCACGGCACCGACCCAGCGGCCCGCCCACCGTCGACGCCCGCCTCGGCCTCCCTCGTCTCACCGCCGTTCCCCGCCCGTCGACGCCACCGCCGAGCCGCCGACCGCCCACAGCCCCGTGCCCACGATCCCCGGTACCGTGAGCACCGCCGCGCCCAGCACCACCCGGGCGCAGGCCGCGCCCGGCACCACCGGGACCACCGAGCCCGTCACCGCCAGGCTGAACGCCCCCGACGCCACGGCCGCCACCGCCGCACCGAGCAGCACCCCGATCGCCGTGGTCAGGGCCGCCTCCACGGAGAGCATCCGCAACAGCTGCCGCCGCGTCGCCCCGACCAGGCGCAGCAGCGCGAACTCCCGGCGCCGCTCGGCGGTCAGCGCCACCAGGGTGTTGACCGTGGAGACCGCCGCGAAGCAGACCAGCAGTCCGAGCTCCATCTCGCGCAGCCAGATGTCGCTCTCCTTGGTGACGCTGGTCTCGGCACCCGTCGCCCGGGCCACGTGCTCCGCGGTGCTGGTCAGGGTCAGCATGGTGCCACAGAGCCCGACCAGCAGCGCGACCGGCACCACGGCCGAGGAGAGCCGGGCCGCGTAGCCGCGGAGGTTGGCGTCCGCCAGCCAGCCGGCCCTGGGCACGAGCGCCCGTGCCGGGGCGCCGAGCACGACCGCCAGGCCCTTCGCCGCCACCGGCCCCAGCAGTCCGACCGCGACCAGCAGCACCAGCGAGCCGAGCAGCGCGGCCTGCCCCGCCTTGTCCAGCTCTCCGGCCGGCCGGCTCGCGGCCAGTCGCAGCAGCAACCCGCCGCCGGCGAGCACCGCCACCCCGGCGAGCACCCGCAGCGCGCCCGTCCGCCGCGGCCCGCCCGCGCCCTCGGTCAGCGCGACGGCCGGGGCGGGCCGGGTGATCCGGCGGGCCGCGACCGCGGTGGCCGCCAGGCCGACCAGCAGGGCCACCCCGAACCCGACCAGCGCCGGCACCGGCGCCCCGGGTATGCGGAGCCCGGGTGCCGCCATGCCGCGCCGCTGGAGCGCGGCGAGGAAGGCCCGGGCCGCGAGGAAGCCCGCCAGGCCGCCCGGCACGGCCACCAGCAGGGCCGTCGCCACCACCTGCGCGCGCACCACCCGGCGGACCTGACGGGGCGTCGCCGCGACGGTGCGCAGCAGCGCCAGCTCCCGGTGCTGCTGGCGCAGCGTGAAGCCGAGCGCGTTGACCACGACGAACAGCGCGACCAGGACGGCGATCTCGCCGAACGCGCCGGCGATCAGCACCAGGCCCGGCCCGGACACCGTCGTCCGCGACACCGCGGCCGGTGCCGTGACCTGCGCGGCGACCAGCGACCCGAACAGCGTCACCGCCGCCACCGCCAGGAACAGCGCCGTTCCCAGCCCGGCGAAGGAGGCCGGGCGGCGGCGGATCTGCCCCGCCGAGAGGCTCAGCACGGGACTGCTCACGGCGCTCACCCGCCCAACCGGCTCAGCCGCTCGCCGACCTGCGCGGCCGTCGGCCTGATCAGCTCGTCCACCAGCAGGCCGTCGGCGAGCAGCAGCACCCGGTCCGCGTACCCGGCGGCGACCGGGTCGTGGGTGACCATCACACAGGTCTGTCCGTCGACGTCGACGCCGGCGCGCAGCAGGCCGAGGACCTCCTGCCCGGTGGCGCGGTCCAGTGCGCCGGTCGGCTCGTCGGCGAACAGCACCTCCGGCCGGGAGACCAGGGCCCGGGCTATCGCCACCCGCTGCTGCTGACCGCCCGACAGCTGCCCGGGCCGGTGCCGCTCGCGCCCGGCCAGCCCGACCCGGGCCAGCGCCTCCCGCACCGCGCCCCGCTCCGGCGGCCGCCCGGCCAGCCGCCCGGGCAGCTCGACGTTCTGCGCGACCGTCATCGCGGGCATCAGGTTGAAGGCCTGGAACACGAACCCCACCCGGGTGCGGCGCAGCTCCGCGAGCCGCCGTTCGGGCAGCCCGGACACCTCGGTGTCGCCCCACCGCACGGTGCCCCTGGTCGGGCGGTCCATCCCGGCCAGGCAGTGCAGCAGGGTGGTCTTGCCGGATCCCGAGGGCCCCATCACCGCCGTGAACGTCCCCGGCGCGAAGCCCACCGACACCCCGCGCAGCGCCCGCACGGCCGCCGCGCCGCGCCCGTACTCCCGGTGCAGCCCGACCGCGCTCAGGGCCGCGCCCGTCATCCCGTCGTTCGCCGCCGTGGTGGCGGCTGTCGTCATCCCGTTCATGCCCTCCATCGTGGGCGTCCGGGGCCGGGAGATCGATTGTGCTGGCACCCGAATCCGGGGTTCGGAAAACCGAACCCCGCAGGTGGTGCTACGCCCCCTCGGGCCTCTTCCGCCCGTCCCCACCCCGCCTCCCCTCGAATCCGCCCGACGGGGAATCATGATCCGGTGACCATCGACCTGCTGCCCGACCGCGTCCTCCGGCTGTCCGCCCCGGGCCGCGAGCCGCACCGAAAGGAGCCGTTCTCCTCCGGCCCCCTCCCCCTCCCCGCCCCCGCAGAGCACGACGCACCGACCGAGCACGACGCACCCACCGAGTACGACGCACCCACCGAGGCCGCCGCATGATCCCCCTCCCGACCGGCACCGCCACCGGTCCGCACGACGCCGCCTACCTGCCCCGCCGCCGGCTGTCCCCGCGCCCGGCCGAGCGACCGATCACCGCACCGGTCCCCAAGCTCGGCGGCGAGCCGTACTGGCTGGCCGAGCCCACCTGGCCGCTCGACCCCACCACCGGCGAACCGCTGGTGTTCATCGGGCAGTTCCCCGTCCCGGGCGAGCCCGGCCGGCTGGCGTACCTCTTCCTGGAGGAGGAGGGCGAGATCATGGGCGGCCTCGACCCGGAGCGGGGCGACGGCCTGCTGCTCGTCCAGCCGGGCGGGCGCATCCCGCCGTTCGCCGTGATCGGCCCGCCCGGTACCCGGGGCCGTACGCTCTGGCGCTGCGAGGCCGACGGCGAGCGGACCCCCGTCGAGTACCACCTGGACGTGGTGCCGCTGTCGGACCACGTCGACCGGGCGATGGACCAGCGGGCCGCCTTCCAGCGGTACCGGCGCGACGAAGGCCCCGAGGTGCCCTTCCCGGACGGCGACCACGTGTACGACCACCTCGGCGGAGACCCGTCCTACGCGAACGGCCGGGCCCGGGTCCCGGCGCCCTGGCAGTACCTCTTCGCCCTCGCGGACGCCCCGGACGAGGGCGATCCGTACTTCCTCAACTTCGGTTACGGCAACGGCTTCGGCTTCCTCAGCCCGGACGGCCTGGAGGGCCGGTTCTTCTGGGAGGCGTCGTAGCCGGGCCCGCCCCTCCGCCTCCCCCTCCTTTCACCCACCCACCCCCACCCACGGGAGTCACCATGACCACCACCCCTCTGACCGTCGCCGTCCTCGGGCCGGGCGGCGTCGGCGGACTGATCGGCGGGCTACTCGCCCGCGACGGCCACCGGGTCGTCTGCCTGGCCGGCGAGGAGACCGCGGCCGCCGTCCGGCGGGACGGACTGCACGTCCGCAGCGGCCGGTTCGGCGATTTCACCGCCCGGGTGGAGGCCGCGACCGAGCTGCGCGAGCCGGTCGACGCGGCCTTCGTGACGGTCAAGGAGACGGCGCTGGCCGCCGCCATCGACCGGATGCCCCCGGAGGTGCTCGGCACCGGGATCGTGGTGCCGCTGCTGAACGGCCTGGACCACATGGCGCTGCTGCGCGAACGCTACCCGGCCGGGCGCGTGGTGGCCGGCACGATCCGGGTCGAGGCCACCCGGACGGCGCCCGGGAGGATCGAGCACACCAGTCCGTTCGCCGCCGTCGAGCTCGGCCCGACCGCCGAACCGGCCTCCCCCGTGGCCGGGTTCGCCGAACGGCTGCGCCACACCGGGCTGGACGTGACGCTGCGCGAGGACGAGACGGCGATGCTGTGGGGCAAGCTCTCCTTCCTCGCCCCGTTCGCCCTGCTCACCACCCGCCACGCGAGCGGGATCGGCGCCGTGCGCGCCGAGCACCGGGCCGAACTCCTCGCGGTGCTGGACGAGATCACCGCCGTCACCCGGGCGGTCGGCGCGCCGGCGGACGCGCAGGCGCTGCTCACCTCCTTCGACCGCCTCCCCGCGGCGATGAAGTCCTCGATGCAGCGCGACGTGGAGGCCGGCCGGGCGACCGAGCTGGACGCCATCGGCGGCGCCGTGCTGCGGGCGGCCGACGCCCACGCCGTGGCCGCCCCGACCATCGCCCGCCTGGTGCGCGAGCTGTCCGGGTCCGCCGACCGGTAGGACCGGGAGAGGTGTTCACCCCACGCACGGCGCCCGTGGGGTGAACGCCCGCTCGCCTTCCCTCACATGACGGAACCTCACCTTCCACGGTGGGCAAAGACTTTCCCAACGGTTCACCCGGTCTTCCGGAACCTCCGCACGGCGGAACGGCGTTGATACGGCGGGAGGGATAGAGACATGACAAGGAAGCCGTACCGATTGGCCGCCACCACGCTCGCGCTGCTCCTCGCGGCCCCACTGTTCACCGCGTGCGACGCCGACAAGGCCCTGGACTGCGGAAAGCGGGCGATCAGCCTCACCGGCGACGTCCAGGACCTCGCCGATTCGGCGATCAACATGGGGCAGATCACCGACGAGAGCCGCCGCAACCACACCGTCGAGGCCTTGCGGAAGGTCGCCGACGACGCCAAGAAGATCCGCCAGGACGGCGGGGACAAGATCGACCCCGCGGCCGACCGGCTGGCCAAGGCCGTCAACGACGCGATCGACCGGGTCTCCAAGGGCAAACAGCCCGACTTCAAGCCGATCACCGACGCCGCCGGCGACATCGGGAAGGCGTGCACCGACTCCTGACACGCCGGCGCGCTTCCCGGTTCCCGCACGCCCGCCGCCCGCCCCATCGCGCTCCCGGCCCGGCACACAGCCCGGCCGGGGGCGCGATGGGCTTGCAGGCCGTCGCGGACCCTGCCGCATCGTTCACGAGCGCCGGCCACCCGCACCGCTGCCACGGCATGCGCAGGGCTCACCCGTTGACGGAACGGGGCAGCCAGGACCGCCCCGCACCCGCTCCCACCCCGGCCGGCCCGACCACGCGCCCCTGACCACCGGACAGGCCCCTCTGAACACCCTCGCTTCGGCGTGTCGTCCGGCAAATGTGCCAGTGGCACAGGTCTGCCGAACGGACCACTCGCAGGAGGCCCGCAGAATCAACAGAACACCTTCAAATCAAGAGAGTTGACGCTCAGTCAGTTGTCATGTGGAGTGAACATGACGCTCTGGCCGGCGTCGGCGCCCCGGGGGATGGGGCCGGTCGGCCGTGGCTGCCATCGGCGCAAAGGGGGAGCATCCTGATGGCATACGCGAAGGGTTATGACGTCTCCGACTTCCAGTCGGGCATCCCGGGGGACGCGGAATTCGTCTTCATCAAGGCCACCGAAGGCGGCCACACCGGCCAGTCGGGGTACACCGACAAGCTCGCGGACGCCCGGGGGCGCGGGCTGGTGGTCGGGCACTACCACTTCCTGCACGCGGAGAACCCGGTCGACGGTGAGGTGGAGCACTTCTGCCGGGTCGTGGGGCAAGTGCCCGCGGGCGAGCTGCTGGTGCTGGACTTCGAGCCGTACGGACAGTCGGTCGGCGACGGCGACGCGACCGAGGCGAAGAACCGGTGGCTGGCGGCGGTCAAGCAGCGTTACCCGGACCGCCTGGTCGGGCTCTACACCAACCGGGACTACTGGTTCCGGACGGACGACAATGCCGGTGACTTCCTGTGGATAGCGGACTACGTGCCCGCGGGCTCGCCGCGGATCCAGGCGTCCTGGCGCTTCCACCAGTACAGCGACGACCCGCTCGACGCGGACGTGTTCAACGGCTCGCTGGACGAGTTGCGGGCGTGGGCCGGCGCCGGCCGGACCCCGGACCCCGAGCCTCCCGCGCCGACCCCGACCCCGGGGCCGCAGCAGCCCGACTGGCCGGGGCTCCAGCTGGTGCCCCGGGACCAGTGGGGCGCGCAGCCCTGGCGCGAGCCCAACGGTTCGATCCCGTACGCCGGTCCGCGCGCCGGAGTGAAGGTGCACTATCTCGGCACGGCGTACACCTTCGACAGCCACGACACCTGCCCGGCCTACGTACGGCGCCTCCAGGCCTCGCACATGGACGACGACGGCTGGTCGGACATCGGCTACAGCTTCGTGGTCTGCGAGCACGGCCACGTGTTCGAGGGCCGCGGGCTGAACCGGCGCAACAGCGCCAACGGCGACGTCCCGCTCAACGAGGCGCACTACGCGGTGTGCGGGCTGGTCGGCGCCTCCGGTTCGACCGTGCCCACCCCGGACCAGCTCAACGGGCTGCGGGACGCAATCGAGTACTGCGAGCAGCGGGGCCCGGCGGGCCCGGAGATCAAGGGGCACCAGGACGGCTACTCGACCGACTGCCCCGGCCCGGCGCTGTACGCCTGGGTGACGTCGGGTGCGCCGCGCCCCTCCGGCACGGTGGTCACCCCGCCCCAACAGCCCGCGCCCCAGCCGGACCCGACCCCGGCCCGGTACCGGAACAGCGTCGGCGGCCTGCCGTACGGCTACGGCGCGCACGGTCCGCAGGTCACCCTCGTCGGCGAGGCGCTGGTGGCGGCGAACTTCGGCTCGCACTACAACCAGGGCCCCGGCCCGGACTGGACCGACGCCGACACCCTCAACTACGCCGACTTCCAGCGCAGTCTGGGCTACTCCGGCGGGGACGCGGACGGCGTGCCCGGCGAGGCCTCGCTGCGCCGGCTGCTCGGCGGGGCCGTCCCGCTCGCCGAGGTGTCGAAGTCGAGGGTGGTCGCGGCGGCCCGCCAGGACCCGGACGCGACCCAGGGCGCCACCACGTACCCGGACGACGTGTACACGGTGGAGCGGGCGCTCGTCGCCGAGGGGCTGCTCGACCGGCAGTGGGCCGACGGCTCGTTCGGCACGAAGACCGTCGACGCCTACGCCGAGTTGCAGCGCCGGTACGGGTACAGCGGGCAGCAGGCGGACGGCATACCCGGCATCAACTCGCTTACCCGGCTCGGCCAGGCGCACGGCTTCACCGTCGTCGGCTGACACCGGCCGAGGAGGACAGATGTACCAACTCGCCCTGTCCCTGTGGCGCACGTGCGTGCCCTACATCGTCGCGTTCCTCGTGGTGCAGGCCGCGCGGCTCGGCATCCACCTGGACAACGCCTCCGTCACCTCCGCCCTGGTCACCGGCTTCGGTACGGTCTACTACGCCGCGTTCCGGTTCCTGGAGCACCGGTTCGGCGCGAGCTGGGGCTGGTTCCTGGGGGCCGCCCGGCCGCCGTCCTACCAGCCGGCGGTCCCCGCGCCCACACCCGCACCCGCCGCACCCGCGCCCGCACCCGCCGCACCCGCGCCCGCACCCGCCGCACCTGCGCCTGCGCCGTCCGCACCCACGCCCGCACCGGCGCCGGAGCCCGCGCCCACGCCCACGCCCGCACCCACGCCCACGCCCACGCCCACGCCCACGCCCGCGCCCGCGCCCGCGCCCGCAGCGACGCCGCCGGACCCCACGCCGGCCCGACCCGACTACCGGAACCTGCCAGAAGGCGGCTGACGGGCACCCGCACAAGGGTTGCGGACCACCATATTCCGCAACCCCGAAATCAGGCCCAGTAATACAATTAGCCTTTCACGTTCAGGTCTTGACGAATTGTCACCTGAATCTGAGACTGAGCCTGCCACCAATGCATCCGGATCCCATTCCACGGCCTCTTGATGCACGAAGTGAACGGAGGGGGAATTTGCCGACGACACCGACCTACCCGGGCGTCTACATCGAAGAGCTTCCCAGCGGCGTCCGTACCATCACCGCGGTGAGCACCTCGGTGACCGCCTTCGTCGGGGCCACCCGGCGCGGCCCGCTCGACCAGCCGGTCACCATCACCAGTTTCGCGGACTTCGAACGCCGTTTCGGCGGACTCGCGGATCAGAGCCCGGTCAGCTACGCCGTCCAGCAGTTCTTCCTCAACGGGGGCTCGGTCGGGGTCGTGGTCCGGGTCGCGGCGGCCGGCACCGGCGCCGCCGCGGGCGTCACGCTCAACTCGACGCAGTCCTCCACCGCCACCCCGGCCCTGGAGGTCACGGCCGTCGAGCCGGGACTCTGGGGCGGGGGGCTGCGGGTCGCCGTGGACTACCGGACGCCGACCCCGGCCGAGACCTTCAACCTCCAGGTCTTCGACACCTCCGGCGCCGTCCGGGAGTCCTTCGCGGACCTGTCGGTCCGGGCCGCCAGCCCCCGGTTCGCCGAGACGGTGGTGAACAGCGGCTCGACCGTCGTCCGGGTCAAGGTGCTCGCGGAGAGCCGGCCGGACCCGGTGGGCACCGTCTCCAAGCCCTTCGCGGCCACCCTGCCGGACCTCACCCACGAGATCCAGGTGAAGATCGCCGACGTCTCGCGGACCGTCAAGATCTACGACCCGGCCGCGGACGGCACCGCGCCGACCACCGTCCCCGAACTCGCCCTGCTGCTGGAGCGCAAGCTGCGGGCCCTGCCCGACGCCCCGGGCAAGCGGGCCTTCGCGGGCACCCGGGTGAGCGTGTTCGGGCGGCAGCTCCAGGTCGTCGCCGGCTCCACCGACCCGGCCGACGTGGTGCGCTTCCTCGGTGAGGCCGCCAACAACCTCGGGCTGGAGGGCTCGGTCAACCCGCCGGTCCTCGCCCTCGCCGGCGGCCAGGACGGAGCGGCCCCCGGCATGACCGACCTGATCGGCAGCGAGGCCGGCAAGACCGGCATCCAGGCCCTGCGCGACGTGCCGGACGTCAACCTGCTGGTGCTGCCGGAACTGGCGGGCTACGCCAGCGTGGACGACGCGGTCACGGTCGTCTCGGCCGCCCAGGCACTCTGCGCGGAGCAGCGGATGTTCCTGATCGTCGACTCGCCGCAGGCGTGGACGACTCTGGACGCCGCCCGGGCGGGCCTGTCCGCCTTCGACTCGGTGCGCAGCGACCACGCCGCGCTGTACTTCCCGCACCTGGAGCTGGTCGACCCGCTCACCGGCCGGCTGCGCAGCTTCCCGCCGTCGGGCACCATCGCCGGCGTGATGGCGCGCACCGACGGCCAGCGGGGCGTGTGGAAGGCGCCCGCGGGCACCGAGGCCGGACTGCCCGGGGTGCGCGCGCTGACCGTCCCGCTGACGGACCGGGAGAACGGCCTGCTGAACCCGCTCGCGGTGAACTGCCTGCGGACGTTCCCGGTGGTGGGCCCGGTGGCCTGGGGCGCGCGGACCATGGCGGGCGCCGACGCGCTCAGCTCGCAGTGGAAGTACGTCCCGGTGCGGCGCCTGGCGCTGATGCTGGAGGAGAGCCTCTACCGCGGCACCAAATGGGTCGTGTTCGAGCCCAACGACGAGCGGCTGTGGGCGCAGATCCGGCTGAACGTGGGCGCGTTCCTGCACTCGCTGTTCCAGCAGGGCGCGTTCCAGGGCACGTCGGCGCGCTCGGCCTATTTCGTCAAGTGCGACAAGGACACCACCACGCAGGACGACATCAATCGCGGTGTGGTGAACGTCGTGGTCGGATTCGCGCCCCTCAAGCCCGCGGAATTCGTGATCGTCAAGATCGAGCAGCTCGCCGGACAGTTCGAGGTTTAGGATCTCCATGGTCGAGTTCACCGTCAATCCGCACCGGTTCGATCCGTACAAGAATTTCAAGTTCCTGGTCGTCTGGGACGGTCGGGTCGTCGCCGGAATCAGCAAGATCAGCCCGCTCAAGCGCACCACCGAGGTGGTGAAGCACCGCAGCGGGGGCGATCCGAGCGCGCCGCGCAAGTCGCCGGGGCGCACCGACTTCGAGGCGGTCACCCTGGAGCGCGGGGTCACTCACGACCCGGAGTTCGACCGCTGGGCCAACAAGGTCTGGATGGTCGGCGCGGGCCGCGGGGCGGAGGTCTCGTTGCGGGACTTCCGCAAGGACCTGGTGATCCAGGTGCTCAACGAGGCCGGGCAGGTGGCGGTCGCCCACAAGCTGTACCGCGCCTGGCCGAGTGAGTACCAGGTGCTCGGCGAACTGGACGCCAACGCCAACGCGGTGGCGATCCAGAGCCTCAAGCTGGAAGTGGAGGGCTGGGAGCGGGACGAGGAGACGCCCGAACCGGAAGAGCCCTCGTTCCAGCAGCCGGCCTGAGCGGCCGACCGATGGAACTCGCAGGCGAGGCCGCCCTGTTGGCCGCCTGGGAGGCCGGGCTGGCGGCCGGCCGCACCGGGCGGGCCCTGCTGCTGCACGCCGTCGCCCGTCCGGGCGCCGGGGCGGAGGAGCTGCTGGCCGTTCCGCTCGGCCATCGGGACGCCGAACTGTACGGCCTGCGCGCCGAGTTGTTCGGCGAACGGCTCAATGTGCGGGTCAGCTGCCCGAGTTGCGCGGAGGAGATGGAGTTCGCCTTCGACTCCGGGGAGGTGGTCGGTGCCGCGCGGCCGGCGGACGGCCCGCTGCGGGTGGAGCTGGACGGCTGGCAGGTCGGCTTCCGGCTGCCCACCCCCGGCGATCTGGCCGCCGCCGAACAGGCCCCCGCGGACCGGGCCAGGGCCGTGGTGCTGGAGCGGTGCGTGCTGATCGCCGAGCACGGCGGGGAGCCGGTCGCCGCCCGGCAGCTCCCCGAACCGGTCCAGCGGCGCGTGGCCGAGGCCGCCGCCGCAGCCGACCCCTGCGCCGACGTCCGGCTGCACCTCGGCTGCCCCGAGTGCGGCGAGCAGGCCCTCGCCGAGCTGGACATCGCCTCCTACCTCTGGGAGGAGCTGGACGACTGGGCCCGGGCGACCCTGCTCCATGTCCACCTCCTGGCCACCGCCTACGGCTGGAGCGAGGCGGAGATCCTGGCGCTCAGCCCACTGCGGCGCCGCTACTACCTGGAGCTGTGTGCAGATGCCTGACCACTTCGACCGCCTGGTGGCGAAGGGCGGCCCGGGCGGGGACCGGACCGGGGTACGGGTGCGCCCGCGCCTGCCGGGGCCGTTCGAACGGCTCGACGCGCTCGCTCCGGCGCCGCCGGTCGTGGACGAGGAGTCGTTCGGGCCGCGCCGCTCGGGCGGACGACCCGTTCCCGTGCCACTCCCCCGGCCGCCGGCGGCACCGCCCGCGGCGCCGGTCGAAAGGGCGCTGCGGGCGGTGGTCGGTGAGGACAGGCCGGCTGTCGCACCCGTCCTTCCGCTGCCGCGCACGCCGCTGCTGATCGCGCCGCCGGTCACCCCCGGTGCCGCACCGGCCGTCGAGCCGGCGGCCCGCCGTACGGACGCCCGCCCGGCAGCCGTACCGACGCCCGTCACCGCACGGCACCTGGCGGCCGCCCCCGAGCCGCCGACCGCGGCACCGCCCGCACCGGCCCGGCCGGCCGCCGCACCGGCGTCCGTACGGCGGGCCGCCGGGGCAGCTGCTCCGGGCCAGGCGCACGGGACCGGGGCCCGACGCCGGCAGCGGCCGGTCGAGCGGGTGGTACAGGTCCGGATCGGGCGGGTCGAGGTCACGGCCGCCCGGAGCACCCCGGCCGGACCGCCCAAGCCGGCGGCCGCCCGCCCGGGCCCGGCCCTCGACCTGGACAAGTACCTCGACCGGGAGACCTCATGAGCGGGCGGGTGCGGCACATGACCGAGGGGACGGGCCCGTGAGCAACCACCTCGCGATCGCCACCGTGAGCGAGGCGCTGCGGCAGCTCATCACCCGAGCGCTCTCGCCCGACATCCCGTTCGCGGTCGAGGTCGGCGCCCGCAAGCCGCCGACCGAACCGCCCACCGACCCGACCATCACCGTCTTCCTCTACCAGGTCACGGCCAACGCCTCGCTGCGCAACCGCGACGCGCCCACCCGCGCGACGGACGGCACGGTGCTGGCCCGGCCGGCCGCCGCCCTGGACCTGCACTACCTGATCAGCTGTTACGGCGAGGAGTCCCAGCTGGTCGGCCAGCGGCTGCTCGGCTGCGTGGTCCGGGCACTGACCGAACAGCCGGTGCTGTCCCGGCAGTTGATCGAGGAGGCAGCCGCCCAGCCGTTCCTGGTGGGGACGGACCTGGCCGCCTCGCCGCAGCGGGTGCGCTTCACGCCCACGACGATGGACGTCGAGGAGCTGTCCAAGCTGTGGAGCACGCTGCTCCAGACGCCGTACGCGCTGTCCGTGACCTACCAGGCCGCCGCCGTCCTCGTGGAGGGCAGGGTCGATCCGGTGGCCGGCAAGCCGGTGCTGCGCCGTACCGTGCGGGCCGTGCCGTCCCGCGGGCCGGTCGTGGAGCGAGTGCTGTCCCGGCCCGCCGGGTCCCCCGGTGCTCCCGGGGAAGGGCCGGTGACCAAGGACCGGGAACTGGTGCTGGAGGGCACCGGCCTGCGCGCCGACCTGGTCGTGGCCCGGCTGGGCGAGCGGCGGGTGCCGGTCGACCCGGGCGGCGTCCGGGACGACCGGCTGGTGGTCGCCGTCCCGGAGGACCTGCCGCCCGGCGTGTACCAGGTGCAGGTGCTGCACGGACTGGCGCTGGACGGCAGGCCCGCCGCCGACCACCTCGCGCTGGAGTCCAACGCGCAGACCTTCGCCCGGCAGCCGCGGATCGACGGGCCGATCGGCACGGCGGACCGCGCCGACGGACCCTCCGGGGTCTCGGCCCGGCTGGACGTCCGGCTGGACCTGCCGCTCCGGGACGACCAGCAGGTCCTGCTGCTGCTGGACGAGTTGCACCCGCCCGCCGGGCGGCGCGGGGCGAGCCACCAGTTCCGCGCGCCCGCGCCGCCGCAACCGCGCACCGACCCGTACGAGGTCCGGGTGCCGGTCGTCGGCGTGCGCCCGACCGCGTACCTGACCCGAGTTCAGGTGGACGGCGTGCCCAGCGAATTGACGGTGTCGAGCGACGGATCGTTCAACGGTCCCGTCGTGGACCTGACGCACTGACCGCAGGACGGGGGACCCGGATGAGCACGCGTCGAAGGCAGGGCCGCGACGGCCCGGCGGACGAGCCGCACCGGCAGGCGCTGTCGGCCGCGGTCGCCGCCGTGCTCGACCGCGTCGACGCGCACGCGGCCGGCCGCGACGCGGGTGACCCCGCGTCGTCCGACCAGCCCACCGGCCGCCGGGGCGGACGGCGCCAGCCCACCACCGCCCTGGACGCGCTCAGCGCCTCCTTCGGGCTCACCCCCTTCGAGCGCGACGTCCTCGTGCTGGCCGCCGCGCCCGTGATCGACCCCACCGCCGCCGCCCGGTGCGCCGCGGCCGGCGGCGACCCCGGGCGCGCCCACCCGACCTACTCGCTCGCCCTCGCCGCCCTGGACCAGCCGCACTGGAGCGCCCTCACCCCGGTCGGCCCGCTGCGCCGCTTCCGGCTGGTCGAGCTGGACGACGAGACCGCGCTCACCACCTCCCGGCTGCGGATCGACGAGCGGGTGCTGCACTTCCTGGTCGGCGTGCCGTACCTGGATGTGCGGCTGCACGGCCTGCTCACCCGGGTCGGGCCGCCCGGCGAGCTGCCCGAGCCCCACGAGCGGTGCGCGGCCGAGCTGGCCCTGGGGTGGACCGCGGCCGGGCTGACCGGCCCGCCGCACACCGAACTGACCGGCGCCGACCGCCGCACCCGCTGGGAGATAGCGGCGGCGGCGGCCCACCGCGCCGGGCTCGGCCTCTTCGCCGCGCACCGCGAGGACCTGCCCACCGAGCCCGCCGAGCGCGAGCAGCTCGCCCGGCTGTGGCAGCGGGAGGCGATCCTGATCCCGGCCGCGCTCCTGGTGGAGGGCGGCGAGCCGGGCCGGCAGCACCCGCGGTCCCCGAACGGCACGGAGGCCTTCCTCGCGAGCCTGGCGGTGCCGCTGGTCGTCTCCGGCGACGAGCTCCCGGCGGAGGGGGCCCCGGACCGGGCCAGGCTGGCCGTACCCGCGCTCGGCCCCGAGGAGCAGCTGGCGATCTGGGCCGCGGAACTGGACGGTGCGCCGGGGGTCACCGAGGGCGGAATCCGCGCGCTGGCCGCGCAGTTCTCGCTGCCCGGCCATGTGATCCGCGCGGCCGCGGCGACGGCGCGGCGGGCGGCCGAGGACGGCCGGGACGTCGGCCCGCTGGCCTGGCACGCCGGTCTGACGGAGGCCCGGATGTCCCTGGAGGAGCTGGGCCGGCGGGTCGAGCCGCGGGCCGGCTGGGAGGACCTGGTGCTGGAGGAGCGCCAGCGCTCGATCCTGCGCGAGATCGTCGCCCACGTCCGCCGGCGCGGCACGGTCTACCAGGAGTGGGGCTTCGAGTCGGTGCTGCGCCGCGGCCTCGGCGTCACCGCGCTGTTCGCCGGCGGGTCGGGCACCGGGAAGACGCTGGCGGCCGAGGTCGTCGCCGGGCAGCTCGGCGTGGACCTGTTCGTCATCGACCTCTCGCAGGTCGTCAGCAAGTACATCGGCGAGACCGAGAAGAACCTCCGACGGGTCTTCGACGCGGCCGAACGCGGCGGCGCACTGCTGCTGTTCGACGAGGCCGACGCGCTGTTCGGCAAGCGCAGCGAGATCAAGGACAGCCACGACCGCTACGCCAACCTGGAGGTCAGCTACCTGCTGATGCGGATGGAGGCCTACCGGGGCCTGGCCGTGCTCACCACCAACATGAAGAAGGCGCTGGACCCGGCGTTCATGCGGCGGATCAGGTTCGTGGTCGACTTCCCGTTCCCCGGGGTGCCGGAGCGCGCCGAGATCTGGCGCCGGGTCATCCCCGAGGAGACCCCCAGCCAGGGCCTCGACCCGGAGCGGCTCGCCCAGCTCACCGTGGCCGGCGGCTCCATCCGCAACATCGCGCTGTCCGCCGCCTTCCTGGCCGCCGACGAGGACTGTCCGATGCAGATGCGGCACCTGCTGGCCGCCGCTCGCACCGAGTACCTGAAGCTGGAGCGCTCGCTGACGCCCTCGGAGGTCGGCGGATGGATCTGACCGAGGGGGCTGCGACGGGGAGGGACGGCGCCGGGCGGAACGGGGCCGAGCCCGGTGGCGCCGAACGGGCCGAGCCCGGGCACGGGGGCGCCGGGCGGATCGAGGTCGAGATCGGCGAGCTGGTCCTCGACGGCTTCGCGCACGTCGACCACGACCGGCTGACGGCGGCGTTCCGGAGCGAACTGACCCGTCTGGTCGAGGCGCGCGGCGTGCCGCTCGCGGTCGGCGGCGACCGCACGCTGGACCTGCTCTCCGGGCTGCCGCCGCTCCCGGCCGGCGCCTCACCGCAGCGGCTCGGCGAGGCGCTCGCCCGCGCCGTGCACGCCGGGCTGTCCGGCGGTGGCCGGCCGCCGGGACGGGGGCGGACATGACTCGACCCGCCCTCGCGACCAAGGACTCCGCACCGGACACCGAGCGGGGCGCGGCCCGGCGCAGGACCCGGGCGCCGAAGGCCCGTACGCCCGAGCCCAAGGAGATCGTCTCCGGCGCCGGCCAGCCGCTCGACCCGGGCGTGCGCCGGGAGCTGGAGGCGCGGCTCGGGCACGACCTCAGCCGGGTCCGGGTGCACACCGACCGGGACTCCGCCGCGCTGACCGAGCTGATCGGCGCGGACGCCGTCGCCGTCGGCCCGGACCTCTTCTTCGGCGAGGGCAAGTACCGGCCCGCCGCCGAGGACGGCCGGCGGCTGCTCACCCACGAGCTGCTGCACACCGTCCAGGTCCCGAACCCGCTCGGCGCGCTGCGGGCCGGCCGCGACCTGGGCGCGGTCAGCCTGCCGCAGGACGCGATCGAGCGGGAGGCGGAGCACGGCGCGCGCGACGACCGGCCGACGGCGGCGACGCCGGGTGCCACGCCGGGGTGGCTGCGCTACGCGACCGTCGACGCCGACCGGTTCCGCGCCGAGCGGCTCGACCCGGCCACCCTGGTCGACCGGCTGGCGGCCGGCATCCTGCGCTCACTGCGCGGCGACCCGACCGACTCCGCCGGCCGGGTCCGCTGGCAACTCGCGCGCTTCGCCCCCGAGTTGCAGGCCTCCGTGCTGGAGCGCCTGGAGATCCGGCTGCCCTCCTCGGACTACACCCGGGTACTGGAGCTGGTCGAGGCCGCCGAGCACCGCCCGGCCGACCCGGACGGCGCGCAGACGCCCGAACCGGTCACCGATGCCGCCGACCGGACCACCGACGACCGCGAGCGGACCGACCGGAAGGACCGCGGCGAGCAGGACCGGCAGCGGCAACTCGACGAGGAGGCACGGCAGCCGGACGGCCCGAAGGGGCGGCGCGGGCGCCGCAAGGGTCACGGTGACGCGGAACGCCCGGAGGAGCGGGGCGAGCAGCAGGACGAACGGCGGGACGAAGAGCAGGCGCCACCCCCGGAGGCCGAGGCCGCGCAGCCGCGGGCCGATCAGGCCCAGCCTCCTGGGCAGGCGCAGCCGTCGACCGTCGAGGCGGCCCCGGACGCGGGCCCGGAGCAGTCGCCCGCGCCGGCCGAGGAGGCCGCCGCCCAGCCCGTGGCCGCCGTCGTACCGGACTCTCCCGAAGCCGGGCAGCCGGACCCCGCCGCCCAGCCCTCGGCCGGTACGAAGCCGCAGGACCCCGCCGCCCGTCCGCTGCCGCAGCCCGCGCCGGTCAAGCCCGAGCGCCTGGACGCGGTCGCCCGGGCCGAGGACGGTCCACTGGCTCGGCACGGGCTGCTGGCGGGAGACCACGAGAAGGCCGAAACCCCGGACGAGGAACGGCCGTTGGGCATGGAACCCGACGCGGAGTCCGAGGTCCAGGACGGACCGGGCAAGGAGCAGGACCGGCAGCCGGCGTCAGCCGACGCCGGGCCGGAGATCTCGCCCGAGGACTTCCTGCCCTCATCCGACCTCGACATGTCGGCCGTCCCGACAGCCGATCGGATCAGCCTGTCACCGGACGGCACTCCGGCCGGGAACGCCGAGGCCCCGGAGTTCCCGGAACCGCCCGCGACCAAGGCCGACCAGGTGCAGGCCGAGCGGGACGCCCGGCCGGAGGAGGACGCGGAGCCTGCGGCGGCACCGCCGGAGCAGGCGCAGCCCGGGGCGGCACCGCCGGCCGCCCCCGAACCGGCCCCCGCCCCCGAGGCCGAGGACCGCAGCGCCCGCGACCTCCAGCCGGAACAGCCGGTCGAGCAGGAGATCGGCCCCGAAGCCACCGCGAACCCGGCCGCCCCGGCGCCGGCCGCCGCCGAGCCCGCCCCGGTGGAACCGCAGCGGCCCGACACCCCCGCCGAGCAGGCGCGCGAGGCCGGACCGGCCCCCGAACCGGCCGGCTCGCCCGAGCCGGGCGGCGCGGAGCGCACGGCCGCGCCCACCGCGGCAGGGCCGGTCGGCGGGGACGGCCCGGGCGGTGACGGCGCCGGTCCGGACACCGGCGGGCCCGAAGCGGCACCCGGCGCGGACTCTCCCGGGACCGCCGCCGAGACCGCCCCCGGTCCGGCGGCCGAGCAGGCCGAGGCGCCCGCCGGACTCGCCGGCCGGCCCGCCCCGGACGCCTCCCTGGAGTCCGGCGGCGGCGCCTGCGCGGGCCCGCAGCAGCCCACCACCGAGGCGGAACCGGACGGTGCCGGAGCCGGTGGCTGCGCAGCGGGGGGCGGCGCGGCGGGCGCCCCGGCCCAGCAGGAGCAGAAGCCCGTCCCGCCCGACGTCTCCGGCCAGGACCCGCAGAGCGCGCTCGCCACCGCCGCGAGCCTGCCGCCCGATCGGATGGCCACCACCCTGGACGGCGTGGACGGTTCGGTGGACCGTACGGTCGGCGAGCAGCGGGCCCGGCTGCAGGCCGCCCCGCCGACCGTCCGGCGCCCGTCCGGAGCCCCGCAGACCCGGTCCGGCACGCCCGAGGCCGCGCCGCCCGCCGAGGCGGTGACGGAGCGGCTGGAGCGGGTCGGCCCGCCGGGCGCGGACGGCGAGCAGCAGCGGGCCGAGGAGAAGAAGGTCGAGGGCCGCAATCCCGGCGACCGGGTCGCCCCGCCGCACGTCGCCGACGACCCGGGCAACCAGGTCTCGCCGCAGGAGGTCCAGCAGGCCCAGGTCGCGGTCGACGGCGTGCCCTCGTCCGACCCGGCGCTGAACACCACCGTCGGCCCGGCGCCCAAGGTCGAGCTGACCGGGGAGAGCGACCCGGCGCGCACCGACCGGCAGGCCACGAAGCTCAAGGAGAGCTCGACCAGGATCCTCGGCGTCGGCCGGGAGGACGCCGCCAAGCCGATGGGCGAGGACCGGATCTACCCGGACGTGCCGAAGGAGACCCTCACCGCCTCCGTCCCCGGGGGCGGCCGCGGGCGCGGGGGCGCCGGTGCGCGCGGCGCGACCGACACCAAGCCGGGCATCGGCATCGTCACCCAGCAGGAACGCGGCCCGCAGATCCAGGCCGCGGTCGGCCAGGGGCAGGGTCGACTGGGCTCCGCCCAGGCCGAGCGGAAGCAGGGCGAGGCCGAGGCGCGGCGGCAGAACCAGGCCGAGACCGACCAGGCGGTGGCCGACAACGCCGAGGCCCAGGCCGGCGAGCGGGGCGAGGCCGCGGAGAGGGTCCGGGCCGAGCGCGAGCAGTGGCGCACCGAGCAGGACCGGAAGGTCTCCACCGCGGACCAGGACTCCGCCTCGGAGCACCAGGACAGGACCGAACAGATCGGCAGGAAGCGCACCGAGGCCGACAAGGACGTCCAGGACCGTCAGCAGCAGGACAACCAGAAGATCCAGGACAAGCGGAAGGAGGCCGAGGAGAAGGCCCAGAAGGAGAAGGACCGCAAGAAGGAGGAGTCCGAGGGCTGGTGGGGCTGGGTCAAGTCCAAGGTCAAGGCGGCCTTCGACGCGCTGGTCGAGGCGGTCACCAAGGTCTTCGACTTCTTCCGCGGCCTGATCAACGACATCATCGACGGCTTCCGGAAGTTCGCGAACTGGGCGATCGACCAGGCGCGGAAGTTCGCCGTCGACCTGATCGACAAGCTCGCGGACGCGCTGATCAGGATCTGCGACGTGCTGCTGGCGGCCTTCCCCGAACTGCGGGACAGGTTCCGCAAGAAGATCGAGGAGTGGCGCGACAAGGCCGTCGCCAAGGTCAACGAGTGGGCGGACAAGCTCAAGAACGCCGTCAACAAGCTGCTCGACCTGCTGGCGGCCGGGCTGAACGCGCTGATCAACGCGTTGGAGGCGGGACTCAAGGCCGCGATCGAGGCGGTCCGCAAGACCGTCATGGACGCCATCGACTTCGTGCAGAAGGCGATCGCGGTCTTCGGCGAGTTCGCGGTCCTGATCGGCGACATCGCCTCCGACCCGGGCGGCTGGCTGAAGAAACTCGGCAGCGCCGCGATCGACGGCATCCAGCACTACCTGTGGGGTGCGATCAAGAGCGCGGTCAAGCAGTGGTTCAACGAGAAGGTCGAGTCGGTGGTCGGCCTGACCTCCACCATCGTCAACGTGCTGGTCAAGGGCTGCATCTCGATGGCCCAGATCGGGCGGATGGCCTGGCAGGCGATCGTCGCCTCGCTGCCCGGGATGATCGTCTCGATCGTGATCGAGAAGCTGGTGTCGCTGATCGTGCCGGCGGCGGGCGCGATCATGGCGATCATCCAGGGGCTGGTGGCGGCGTGGAACACCATCAGCAAGATCGTCGCCGCGATCGGGAAGTTCGTCACCTTCCTCAAGGCGGTCAAGTCCGGTTCGGCCGCGTGCCTGTTCGCCGACGCGGTCGCGGCGGGCGTGGTCGCGCTGCTGGACTTCATCTCCAACTTCCTGCTCAGCAAGCTCAAGGGGGCCGGCAAGGCGGTCGGGACCAAGCTCAAGGGGATCGCGCAGAAGATCCTCAAGGGCCTGGCGAGGGCCGGCCGGGGCGGCCGCAAGACGGCCGGCCGGGCCGTCAACAAGGCCCGGGCGGGCCTGCGCCGGGCCACCCGGTCCCTGCGCGAGCGGCCCTCCCCCGGCCGCACCCGCCCCGCGCGAACGGGCCCCGCCCGGCAGACCGTCCGCCACGCGGAGCACCACCCGTCGACCACCTCCGGACGCCCCCGCCGCGAGGTCGCCCGCCCGAGGCCCGCCTCCCGCCGCCACCCCGTCTCCCCCGTCGGCCGTGCCCTCAACGCCTCCCGCCAGACCGTCAAGGCCGCCCTCAACCGGGTGCGGACGGCCGCCCGCACCCTCGGCCGCAAGCTCCTCAACAGCAAGTTGGGCCGCGCCCTCACCAACGGCGCGCACAGGCTCCGCGACGCCTACCGCAAGCAGCGCGACCGCCTGGGTGCCTGGCAGCGGAAGCGCCAGCAGCAACGCGCCCAGCGCCGAGCCCACGAGAACTCGCCGCAGGCGAAGCAGAACCGCCTCGACCTGATCGCCGCCCGCATCCGGCCACGGATCCAGCGCCTGCTCCACCGAGGCGTCCGGGGCCCGGTGCTGCGGGCGCTGCTCGCCGCGATGCGCACGTGGTACCGGCTGTCGAGCCTGGGCATCGAGGGCGACAGGAACTTCGCCGTCACGGCCACCCTCAATCCGCAGGTGAAGCTCACCGACGCGCTCACCCTGGACGAACGGGACCTGCTGGCGATGCTCGACGAGCTGTCCGCCGAGATCCTGGACCACTCCCGGACCGTCAGCGGTGCGAATCGGATCCACCGGAAGGACGACGATTCCGCGGCGGACCAACGGCGGTTCGGAGTCCCGCAGGGAGTCGGCTTCGCCTCCATGGCCCGGTTCATGAACCATCAGGGCCCGAGCATGGCGGGCTTCGAGTACACGAACGAGAGCGCACACGACGTGTTCGAGTTCGAGGACGGGCCCGACCGGACCCCGGCCGCCGTCACGCACACCGTGCTGCGCGAGACCAACAAGATGCGGAACGCCCAGCAGAAGCGGATCGCGGCCGGTGCCGACAAGGAGGAGCAGGAGAGCCTCCGGGCGGTCGAGAGCGCCCAGCGCCTCCAGCGGGCCGTGATCAAGCGGCAGCACGAGAACGGCCAGGCCGAGGAGCATCTGCGCTACCGGGGCCGCAAGAACCGTGCCGGCACGTTCAAGGAGGGCATCGCCGAACGGATCCTCAACGACCCCGACCACAACCGCGAGGTGGTCGAGGGGGTCCGGACGATGGCCGCCGGCGGCCGGGTCGACGGCCAGGTGGGGCGCGACGCCGCCTTCCTCGGCAGCCTGATCATGGGCAAGGAGGTCCACCGGAACGAGCGGTCGATCATCCACTCGGGGATGCTGCTGCAGATGGCCGCCGAGGGCAGCCGGGTCTCCGGGGTCGCCCCGACCGCCGACCCGAAGACCAGCCTCCCCGGCCTGCGGGTCCACCGAGGCGAGGCGATGCCCGTCGCCGAGGCACTGAAGTACCTCCCGATGGAGGGGGGAGGTGCCATGGAGCAGGCCAGGACGCTCGACCGGCAGCGCGCGAAGGAGCGTGAATCGGGTGCGGACACGAGCGAGAAGGCCTTCAACGGAAAGAACGTCCAGGGGCTGGCCAACCGTGAAATCCTGGTGATCCAGATGTGGATCAAGTCCCTTGACATCAAGACCGAGAAAGGAAGCGAGATCACCACTCTCGAACAACTCAAGGGCCGGATCCGCGAAAAGCTTTTCCACCTGTACGGACTGAAGTAGCTCCCCGAGGTGATCGACCGATGACTGAGATTTTCGACCGAAGCCGACGGCTGGTCCTGCGGGACGACGCCGACGAATCCGCCGTGGAGGAACTGGCCGCGCTGATCGGCTGGCCGCGGCGCATCGACATTCCCGCGGACCCCGAGGAATGGACGCCCCGCCAGATCTCCTGGTACGTCGGCCCGGCCATCGCCCTCACCTACTGCGAGGATCTCCTCTCCGGTTTCTTCTATGTGATGATCACCGGTTCGGACGAGAAGGTCATCCGGAGCACGGTGGAACTCGCGGAGTCCACGCTGAACACCTGGCGGCTCCCCGAACTCGTCCGGAGTGCCGACCCCGAGGCGGATCCGGACACCTACGCGGCGGAGGTCCTGCGCCTGGGGCTGGGAGCACCGGTGGAATTCGACGAGGAATTCTTCCGGAGCGTCCGCCGCGCTCTGCGGAGCGATCGGCCGGAGGTCCGGAAGAACGCCGTGTGGGCGATCACGTACGAGCCGTGGCCCGCCTACGCGCCGTTGTTGGAGGAACTGCTGGACGAGGAGCAGGACGAGGAGGTGGCCGACATCGCCCGGTCCGTGCTTGAGGAGATGGCCGCGACGTGACGTACATGGACGCCCCCAAGCCCATCAGGGCCGGGCTGGTCATCGTCGATCCGCAGCGGGGGACGCCGCAGCGGATCGTCGTGCTGCAGTTCAACCCCGACAGCCTGGAGCGGTCGCTCGCCCCGCAGGTGGCAGGAGCCGACGGGAGCGGGGACCGGACGGAGGCATTGCGGCTGAAGGGTCCAGCCGTGGAGACCTGGAAGTTCACGGCGGAGCTGGACGCCACCGACCAGTTGGAGGTGCCGGCGCCGAACGGGATCCATCCGCAGTTGGCCACCTTGGAGTTGCTGGTGCAGCCGGCCAGTGCGCAGCTGCGGAGCAATCAGGCGCTGGCCGCGCTCGGGACGCTGGAGATCACCCCGATCGAGGCCCCGCTGACCCTCTTCACCTGGGGTGGGAAGCGGATCCTGCCGGTGCGGCTGACCGAACTGACCATCACCGAGGAGGCGTTCGACATCGAGCTGAGTCCGATCAGGGCCGCCGTCGCGATCGGCCTGCGCGTCCTGACCGTCAGTGATCTGCCGACCGGGCACCGCGGGGCGGAGCTGTACCTCGCACACCTGGCGCAGAAGGAGCGGCTGGTCGGCACGGCGGCCGGTGGCCGGCTGAGCGCGCTCGGCCTCGGAGGGGGGTTCTGATGACGGTCAACGACCCGCTGAACGCGCTGCCCGCGCCCTCGCCGTACCCGCTGACCAGCCGGTACCACGGCGTCCCGGTCGGCTTGCACACCGAGCCGGACGGGCGGCAAGTCCCTTTCCTCAAGCGGCGGTTGTTGCCCAGTGCGGACGGCCTGACCCCGCTCGCCGAGCACACCGTCAGCGCCGGCGACCGCCCCGACCTGCTGGCCTACCGCTACCTCGGCAGCGCCGACCAGTGGTGGCGGATCGCCGACGCCAATCCGGTCCTCGATCCGCGGGAGCTGACCGCTACCCCGGGCCGGCGGATCACCATCGCGCTACCCGGCGCGGTGCCCGGGCCGGGGGTGGGAAATGGCTGACGCCTCGGCCGTCACGGGGGGCGGGCCGATCGGGTCGATCCACCTGAGCCTGCTGATGGGCCCGCAGCTCCCGGTACCGGTGCCGCAGCCGGTGACCGACGCGCTGCTGTCGGCGCAGGTCACGGTGGCCTCCGGGCAGCGCAGCGGGTTCCAGCTGGCCTTCGACCTGTCGAAGCACGGTCTGATCAACACCGCGCTGCTGCCGGGCGGCTTCTTCGACCCGAAGATCAGGGTCGTGCTGGTGGTGACCGTCACGGGCACCCCGACCGTGCTGATGGACGGGGTGATCATCCGCCAGGAGGTCGGCATCAGCAACCAGCCCGGGCAGTCCACGCTCACCGTCACCGGCGAGGACCTGACGGTGCTGATGGACCTGGAGGAGCAGGCCGGCGTGCCGTTCCCCGCGATGTCCCCGGCGGCCCGGGTGGCCGCGATCATCGCCAAGTACGGGCAGTACGGCATCGTGCCGCTGGTCATCCCCGAGCTGGTGCCGCAGACGCCGATGCCGACCCGGCGGATCGACTTCCAGAAGGGCACCGACCTCGGGTACGTCAACGAGCTGGCGAAGGCCAACGGTTACGTGTTCTACCTCGACCCCGGCCCGGCCCCCGGGATGAGCCGCGGCTACTGGGGACCGGAGATCCGGCTCGGTGTGCCGCAGCACGCGCTGAACGTGAACATGGACGCGCTGTCGAACGTCGACCAGCTCACCTTCGCCTTCGACGGGACCGCCCGCGAGGAGCCGGAGGCCCGCGTCCAGTTCCCGGCGACCAAGGTGTCCGCCGTCCTGCCGGTGCCGGAGGTCAGCATCCTGCGTCCGCCGCTCGCGCTCAGGCCCGCGCCGGCGCTGAAGAAGAAGGTCATCGCCGACACCGCCAAGAAGGACAGCTCCCAGGCCGTCGCCGAGACCATCGCCAAGGCGATGCAGTCGGCGGACGCCGTCTCGGGCTCCGGCCAGCTCGACGTCGTCCGGTACGGCCACGTGCTGCGGCCGCGCGAGCTGGTCGGCGTCCGCGGCGCCGGACTCACCTACGACGGCCTGTACTTCGTCAAGAGCGTCACCCACAACCTCAAGCGCGGCTCGTACACCCAGAACTTCACACTGACCCGCGAGGGCCTGATCGCCCTCCAGCCGACCGTCATCCCCTGACGCTGCAGCAGGAGTTGCCCACATGGCCGAACCGACCCGCTACCTCGGCAAGTTCCGGGGGACGGTGGTGAACAACGTCGACCCGCTCGGGATCGGCCGCATCCAGGCCCAGGTGCCCGACGTGCTGGGCGAGGTAGCGTCGACCTGGGCGATGCCCTGCTTCCCGGTGGCCGGCCCGGGAATGGGGCACTACGCCGTCCCGCCGGTGGGGGCGGGCGTGTGGATGGAGTTCGAGCAGGGCGACCAGAGCTATCCGATCTGGACGGGCTGCTGGTACGGCTCCGCCTCCGAGGTGCCGGCGGAGGCGACGACCGGCCCGCCGGGCGTGCCGAACCAGGTGCTGGAGACCACCGGGCGGCGGGTGATCGTGCTGTCCGACGACCCGACCACGGGGATCACCCTCCGCACACCGAGCGGGGCCTCGATCGTGATCAACGACTCGGGCATCCGGATCAGCAACGGTCAGGGCGCCTCGATCTCGCTCGTCGGCGCCACCGTTTCCATCAACCAGGACGCCCTGAGCGTGACCTGACGGGGGAGAGACTCGTGCCCGGAAATCTGCTGCACGTCAATGCGACGGTGACCTGCCCGCACGGCGCCCAGGCGACGGCCCTGCCCGCCCAGGCCCGGGTGCTGGTCGCCGGCCAGGCCGTCACCAGCACGGCCGACCTGTACACCGTGACCGGCTGCCCGTTCACCGTGGCCGGCAAGCCCCAGCCCTGCGTCACGATCCGCTGGGTGGTGCCGTCCGCCCGGATCCGGGTGAACGGCTCCCCCGCGCTGCCGCAGTCCGCCGTCGGGCTGTGCCAGAGCGCCGAGCAGGTCCCGCAGGGGCCGCCGGTCGTGACCGTCGTCCAGCAGCGGGCGGTGGGGGTATGAGCACCCCGACGAGCACCGCACAGCTCGACGGGCCCGGCGCCCGGCCGACGGCTCCGCTGCCCGGCCCGGCCCGGACCGACATCGCGTTCCCGTTCCGGATCGACAGCCGCGGGCGCACTGCCGAGGCGGCGTACGACGACCACGTGCGCGACCTGATCGAGCAGTTGCTGTTCACCAGCCCGGGCGAGCGGGTCATGCACCCGGACTTCGGCTGCGGACTGCTCGACCTGGTCTTCGCGCCGAACAGCCCGGAGCTGGCGGCCACCCTGCAACTGTCCGTCCAGGCGGCGCTGCAGCGGTGGCTCGGCGACGTCATCGAGGTCGCCGCGCTCGACGTGGAGAGCGAGGACAACGTGGTGCGGGTCGAGCTGGCGTACGTCGTGCGCCGGACCGGTACCCAGCGGCAGGACGTCTTCGAGGGCGGGGTGGCGGCATGACCGGGCGATCCGAACGTCCGACGGCACGGTGCGGGACGGAACTGCGGCGCGCCGACGTGCGCGCGGCGCACCTGCTGGGCGTGGACGGCGCCGAGCTGGAGGACGACCGGCGCACGCTGAGCGTGACCTTCCTCGGCCGGGCGCCGCAGGAACTGGGCCCGGAGAACATCCGCGTCGACGGCGGCCGGCGGATCACCGGCCTGCGCGCCGTCGCGGTCGACATCGAGCGCGCGGACGACCCGGAGCTGGACGACCGGATGCACGTCACCCTCGACCGCACCGGCGACACCTCCCGCTACCGACTGACCGTGGTCGAGGCGGACGCCCACGGCCGGCCGGGCCCCCGCCCGTACCCGGGCTTCGACCCGAGGTACGCGAGCACCGGGTTCTCCTTCGGCGCCGAGTGCCCCTCCCCCTACGACTGCCGCACCGAGGAGGACTGCCCGCCCGCCGTCCGACCGGCCCCGGTCATCGACCGCACCGCCCGGGACTACGAGAGCCTGCGGCGGCTCGTGCTGGACCGGATGAGCCTGACCGCCCCCGGCTGGACCGAGCGGCACCTGCCCGACCTCGGCGTCACCCTGGTCGAGCTGCTCGCCTACACCGCCGACCAACTCTCCTACCAGCAGGACGCGGTGGCCACCGAGGCGTACCTCGACACGGCCCGGCGCCGGGTGTCGGTGCGCCGGCACGTCCGGCTGATCGACTACGCCGTGCACGACGGCTGCAACGCCCGGGCGTTCGTCACCCTGGCGACGGACCGCCCGCTCACCCTCCACCCCGGCACCTTCCGCTTCGCCGCCGTCGACGTCAGCCGGCTCGGCCCGCAGGAACGCCCGGAACTGTCCACGGTGATCCCCGACGAGCAGTTGGACGCGCTCACCCGGACCGCGGCGGTCGAGGTGTTCGAGCCGCTCGGCGGAACGGACCTGGTGCTGCACCCCGCGCACAACACCATCCGGTTCTGGACCTGGGGCGACCAGGACTGCGTCCTGCCGACGGGCGCGACCTCCGCCACCCTGCGCGACGACTGGCACGAGGCCGACCGGCCGGAGGACCGCACCCGGCACCTGGCGCTGCGCCCCGGCGACCTCCTGATCGTCGAGGAGGTGCTCGGCCCGCGCACCGGCGCCGCCGCCGACGCCGACCCCGCGCACCGCCAGGCCGTCCGGCTCACCTCGGTCACCCACCTGGTCGACGAGCTGTACGAGCAGCCCGTGGTCGAGGTCGAGTGGGCGCCGGAGGACGCGCTCACCTTCCCGGTCTGCCTGTCCGCGCGCGGCGGGAGCGACTGCGGCCCGATCCCCGACGTGAGCGTCGCCCGCGGCAACGTCGTGCTGGTCGACCACGGCCGCTCGCTCACCTTCTGCGGCGGAGCCCCGGAGACCTTCACCGTGCCGCCGGAGCCGGTCCGGGTGGCGTCCTGCGGTCCGGGCGGGTCCGGCTGCGCGGACCGCGTCCCGGGCAGCCCCGCGGCGGAGGCGATCCACGAACTGCTCGACCGGACCAGGACCGGCCGCCAGCTCGGCCCGCGACAGGTCCGCGAGCTGTACGCGCTGCTCGGCGAGGCGGCGGTGCGGCGGGCCGGGCTGAGCATCCAGCTCGCGCCGGGCGCGAGCGCGGAGGGCGAGGACGGCCAGGGCGCCGCGGTCGAGCCGCCCACCGCCGACGCCCAGGCGGCGACGCTGGAGACGCTGCTCGACCAGACCCGCTACCCCGTCCTGCCGCAGCCCTTCCGCCCGGTGCTGCGCTACGCGCCGGTCACCCAGGCGGCCGCCTACCCGGACCGGGCACACGTCTGCGCCCGGCAGGCCGTCCTGCTCGCCGGCATCCCCGAACGGGTCCGGCAGCGGCTGGAGGAGATGTGGCACCGGGCGGACTGCGGCCACCCCCTCTCCCGTGCCGAACTCGCCGAACTGACCGTGCTGTTCGGGGCCCAGTCGGTGCACGAGCTGCGCCTCGCGGAGCGGCCCGCCGCCGGACTGCGCGAACTGCTGGCCCGCCGCACCCGCCTGCTCGCCGCCAAGCTACGCCGCCTCGACGTGCTCACCGCCAGGGCCCGCGCCGGCGGGGTGCTCCGGCGGCCCGGCGTCTGGGAGGTGACCCAGAGCTGGGGCGGCCGCTACGCCTCCGGGCTCGACCCCGACTCCCCCGCGTCGGCCGGCCCGGCGTCCGGGATCGCCGTCCAGGACCCCCGTGCCGCACTGCCGGCCGTCCGGGCCACCGCCGGGGGCCAGGAGTGGACGCCCCGCCGGGACCTGCTCCCGGACGGCCCGCGCGACCGGCACTTCGTCGGCGAGCCGGAGGACGACGGCCGCCTCGCGCTGCGCTTCGGCGACGGGCGGCACGGTCAGCCGCCCCGGCCCGGCGCGGAGCTGCGGGTCGCCTACCGGATCGGCAACGGCACGGCCGGCAACGTCGGCGCGGAGGCCGTCAACCACCTGGTGGTCTGCCGGGACCAGCCGCCCCACGCGAAGGGACGCAGCACCGTCACACCGCCGCAGGACGCGCTGCTCCGGGTCCGCAACCCGATGCCCGCGAGCGGCGGCACCGATCCTGAACCCCTCGACCAGGTACGGCAGTCGGCCCCGCTCGCGCTGAGCCGCACCCGGCTGCGCGCCGTCACCGCCGCCGACTACGCGGAGCTGGCCGCAGCCCTGCCGGGCGTCCGGCGGGCCGCCGCCGAACTCCGCTGGACCGGCAGCGTCCAGGAGGTCCACGTCGCCGTCGAGCCGTACGGGCAGGCCACCGCCGACACCGTCCTGCTGGCGGCGGTCGGCGACGGCCTGGAGGCGTACCGCCGGATCGGCCACGACCTGGTCGTCCGCCCCGCCCTGGTGGTACCGCTCGACCTCGAACTGCAGGTCTGCGCCGCCCCCGGTCACCAACGCGGCCACGTGCTGGCCGAGTTGCGCCGGGTGCTGGGCAGCCGCGCCCTGCCGGACGGACGGCTCGGCTTCTTCCACCCGGACGCGCTGGGCTTCGGCGAGCCGGTCCGGGTCTCCCGGCTGGTCGCCGTCGCCGCCGCCGTGCCGGGCGTGGTCAGCGCCCGGGTCACCCGGCTGCGACGGCAGTTCGGGCGGGACGACGGCGAGCTGGCCGACGGGCTGCTGCGGCTCGGCGCGCTGGAGATCGCCGGCTGCGACAACGACCCCGACCGGCCGGAGAACGGCCGGCTCTCGATCGTGATCGGAGGCGGCCGATGAACGGCCAGTGCACCTGCGGCTGCTCGGGCACCGCCACCGCGACCCCGGCCCCGCTGTTCAACCCGCCCGGGCTGGACGCCATCGGCTACCGGGTCGGCCGCTACGGGGAGTTCCTCGACAGCCTGCTCGCTCGGCTGTCCGGCCCCGCCTACCCGGCGCTGCGCGACCTGACCGTCCGCACCCCGGACGACCCGGCGATCGCGCTGCTGGACTCCTGGGCCGTGCTCGCCGACGTGCTCACCTTCTACTCGGAGCGGATCGCCAACGAGGGCTACCTGCGCACCGCCGTCGAGGAGGAGTCGCTCACCCTGCTCGGCCGCCTCGTCGGGCACCGGCCCCGGCCCGGCGTGGCCGCCGACACCTACCTCGCCTACACCCTCGACCACGACCCGCGGGCCGCCGAGGACCCGACCGTCGTCGTCCCGCGCGGCGCCCGCAGCCAGAGCGTCCCCGGCCCCGGCGAGGACCCGCAGTCCTTCGAGACCGCCGAGGACCTCGCCGCCCGCTCGGCCTGGAACGAGTTGGCCGTGCTGCGCCGCCGCCCGTACCAGCTGACACCCGGACAGCTGAACCCCGGCGGGCGGGCCGAGCTGTTCGCCGCCGGGACCGCCAACAACATCAAGCCCGGCGACCGGCTGCTGTTCGTCTTCAGCGCCGACAAGGCCGCCGACCCGGTCCACCGGGTGATGCGGCTGGTGCCCGAGGTGCGGCTCGACCGCGAGAACGACGTCACGGTGATCGGGCTGCCCCGGGACCTGCGCACCCTCAAGGACCTGCGCGCCGAACTGGCGGACCGGATCACCGTCTCCGAGGGCGCCCCGAATCCCAGGCCCGGGCACAGCCGGATCATCCGGGACTTCGACGACCAGGTGCTGGCCCCGCTGCGCGCCGACCTCGACCGACCGTCCGGCCCGCTGAGCACCCCGGCCGACTTCGCCGAACGGCTCACCCCGGTGATGGCCCGGGCGGCCGAGGCCGCCGAACTGGCGCACTCCCAGCAGCCGGTGGCCGACTGGTTCGGACGCCTCGGCGAGGAGCTGTCCGGCCTGCGCGACCGCGCCCACCAGCTGGAGCCGCCGCAGGCCCCCGACAAGCCCGGGCCGAACCCTCCCGGCACCGGAGCCGCCGACCCGGCCGTCCGCGGGCTCGGCTCGGTGCTGGCGGCGCTGCGCACCGCCCCCACCCGGCCCCCGCTGAGCGCCCGGGACCTCACCCGCGACCCGCAGCGCCTGTTCGCGCCCGGCTCGGACCTCGGCGTGCAGCTGCTGTCCGCACTCGACCCCCGGCTGCGCGACGGCCTCTACCCCGCCTGGCGGCGGGTCGACCTGACGGTGCCGCTCGCCGTGCACGAGATCCAGGCGATGCGGGTGGTCGCCACCCCGTTCGGCGCCACCGCGCCGCTCAAGCCCGTCTACGGCAACGACGGCCGGATCGACCGCTACGTGGACTGGCCGCTCGCCGGCAGCACGCTGATCGGAGTCCGGATCGGCTTCGACACCGCCGGCACCGTCCCGAGGACCGCCGACTTCACGTACGTCGAGGCCGGCAGCCTGACGCACGACGGCTTCTCGCTGCCGTGGGACCACACCTTCACCCTCGGCCCCGGACAGGTCAAGGTGGTCACCACCGAGCCGCCGGCACCGACGCCGAACCCGCACGCCGCCGCCGTGCGCGCCGCGGTGCCCGCTCCCGACCAGGAGGCCGGGGTCAGCGCCAGGTTCCTGGCCAAACTGCCCGAACGCACCGTCTTCGTGTCCCGCCCGCAGGCCGACGGCCGCATCCACGTGACGGTGGACGGCGGGCCCGGCCCCGCGCTCGACCACCAGCTCGAACCGGGCCAGGAGAAGACCGGCGAGTCCGGCGAGCTGAACGTCCGGGTCCACCGCTACACCGCCACCGACGAGTCGCCGACCGCGGTCGAGGTGGTGTTCACCACCAAGCTGCAGCCGGTCTCCGGCACGGTCCTCACCCTCGACGCCGTCTACGACCAGATCGCGCCCGGCAGTTGGGTGGTCATCCAGCGCCCGCGCAAGGGGATCGACGGCGGCATCCCGGGCAGCCGCGACCTCGCCGAGGTCATCACCCGGGTGACCGACGTGCGCGTGATCTCCCGCGCCGACTTCGGCATCACCGGAAAGGTGACCGAACTGTCGCTGCAGCAGCCGTGGTTGGACGAGAAGGACACCCAGCTCTCGGACATCCGGGACACCACCGTCTACGCCCGCGGCGAGTCGCTGCGGCTCGCCGACGAGCCCGTCACCGAGGAGGTCCACGGCGACCGGATCGAACTCGCCCGGCTCTACGACGGGCTGACCCCCGGCCGATGGATCGCGGTCAGCGGCGAGCGGACCGACATCCCGAACACCACCGGGGTCCGGGGCACCGAACTCGCCATGATCGCCGGTGTCGGGCAGAGCGTCGACCCGTACCTGCCCGGGGACACCGTCCGCACCGCGATCACGCTCAGTGCCCCGCTGGCCTACCGCTACCGGCGCGACACCGTCCAGGTCCTCGGCAACGTGGTCCGCGCCACCCAGGGGGCCACGCGCGACGAGGCCGTCGGCAGCGGCGACGCCGGGGTCCCCGGCCAGCGCTTCACGCTCTGGCAGTCGCCGCTCACCTGGCTGGCCGCCGACACCCCCGGGGGCGCGCGCAGCACCCTGGAGATCCGGGTCGACGGGGTGCGCTGGCACGAGGTCGACAGCCTCGCCGGGCGCGGCGCCGACGAACGGGTCTACGTCACCTCGACGGCGGCCGACGGCCGCACCACCGTCACCTTCGGCGACGGCGTGCACGGTTCGCGCCTGCCCACCGGCCGGGAGAACGTCCGCGCCCGCTACCGGATCGGCATCGGCGAGTCGGGCAACGTCGGCGCCGGACGGATCACCCAGCTCACCACCCGCCCGCTCGGCGTCTCCGCCGTCGTCAACCCGCTGCCCGCCACCGGCGGCGCCGGCCCGGACGGCCCGGGTCCGGCCAGGCGCAACATCCCGCTCGCCGTCACGGCACTCGACCGGCTGGTCTCGGTTCCCGACTACGAGGACTTCACCCGCTCCCGGGCCGGCATCGGGCGCGCCGGCGCCACCCGGCTCTCGGACGGCCGGCGGGAGCTCGTCCACGTCACGGTGGCCGGGGTGGACGACATCCCGCTCACCGCCGACTCCGACCTGATCCGCACCCTGCACTCCTCGCTCACCGCGTACGGGGACCCGAAGCTGCCGGTCGAGGTCGCGCTGCGCGAACTCGTCCTGCTGATCGTCGCCGTGAACGTGAAGGTCGACCCGGACCACTCCTGGGACCTGGTCGAGCCGGCGCTGCGCCGCGCCCTGCTCGACCGCCTCGGCTACGCCGGGCGCCAACTCGGCCAGAGCGCCCACCTGTCCGAGGTGCTCGCCGTCGCCCAGGCCGTCCCCGGCGTGGACCGGGTCGACGTCGACGCCTTCACCGGTGTGCCCGGCAGCCTCACCCCGGAGGGCCTGGAGCACCTGTCCGAGCAGCTCGCGCAGCCGCAGCCGACCGTCCCGGCCCGGCTCGCCCGCTTCGACGAGCAGCGCTACCGGGTGCGGGACCCCGACGGGGAGACCCTCACCGACATCGCCGCCCGCAACGGCATCTCCGTCGCGGAGCTGCTGCGCCTCAACCCGGCGGTCACCGACACCCGCCCGCTTCCGGCCGGCCGCGTGGTGACGGTGTTCCGTGGCATCCGTCCGGCCCAACTCGCCCTGCTGTCACCGAATCTTCCCGACACGTTGATCCTCAAGGAGATCCGCGCATGAGTGAGCGACGGGGGTCCCCCCGGCCGGCGGCCGGGGAAGAGCGAATCGTCGAGAGGTGCGTCCGATGAGCCGCGACCCGGACGGACTGCTGGAGCTGCTGCCGCAGTGGCACCGGCTGCGCGACGCCGAGGCGGGCGAGCCGCTGCGCGCCCTGCTGGCCGTCGCCGAGCAGGTCGACGTCGTGCGCAGCGGCATCGAACAGGGCTACCAGGACTGGTTCGTCGAGACCGCCGCCGACTGGGCCGTCGCCTACCTCGGCGACCTGGTCGGCTACCGGATCCTGCCCGGTTACGAGGAGGTGCTCGCCACCGGCCTGCACGGCGGGGCCTCCCCGGAGCGGGTCGCGGCCCGCGACCGGCTCGCCGCCCGGCTGGCGCCGCGGCACGACGTCGCGAACACCGTCGCCCACCGCCGGCGCAAGGGCACGCTCGCCCTGCTGGAGGAGCTGTCCGCCTCTGTCGCCGACTGGCCGGCCCGGGCGGTGGAGCTCTCCCGGCTGCTCGGCGGCACCCAGCCGGTGCGGCTGCTGCGCCCCGACGAGGAGGCGGCCGACCGCCGGCGGCTGAGCCGGGGCCGGCTGGTCGACGTGCGGCGCGGCGCCGAACTCGACCTGCTCGGCGGGCCCTTCGACGGGCAGGCGCACACCGCCGACGTCCGCCGGGCCGCCTCCACCCGCCGCCAGGGCGGCTACACGCCGGCCGGGGTCGCCCTGTACGTCTGGCGGCTGAAGCCGTACCCGGTCACCCGGGCGCCGGCCTACTGCATCGACCGGGCCAGGAACCTCTTCACCTTCTCGGTCCTCGGCAACGACGCCCAGCTGGTCACCAAACCCGAACCGGAGCCGTCGACCACCCACCTCGCGGCGCTCGACAACGCGCCGGCCCCGATCCGGCGCCGGCAGCTCGCCGAGCGCCTGGCCGACTACTACGGACCCGGCAAGAGCTTCGCCATCTGGCGCGACGGCGCCCAGGAGCCGGTCCCGCCCGCCGAGATCACGGTGGCCGACCTGAGCGACTGGACGTACCGCCCCAAGCGCGGCCAGGTCGCCGTCGACCCGGTGCTCGGCCGGATCGCCTTCGGCGCCCGCTCCGCCCCGCGCCGCGGTGTCCGGGTCGACTACCACCACGCGTTCGGCGACGACACCGGCGGCGGGGAGTACCCGCGCGACCGCCCGGAGGCCCGGCACCGGGCGCTCTACCGCGTCGGCCCCGGCGGGCCGTACGAGCGGATCAACGACGCCTACCAGCAGTGGCGCGCCGACCAGGAGGACGGCAGCGCGGGCGGCGCCGCCGTCATCGAGATCACCCACAGCGGCGCCTACCAGGAACAGCTGGACTTCGACCTGGCGGAGGACGACCGCCTCGAACTGCGCGCCGCCGAGGGCACCCGGCCGGTGATCCGGCTGCTCGACTGGTACAGCAACCGGCCGGACGCACTCAACGTGCGGGGCGTCTGCCCGGGCGGGCGGCTGGTCCTGGACGGGCTGCTGATCACCGGTCGCGGGGTCAACGTCACCGGACCGCTGGCCTCCGTCACCCTGCGGCACTGCACCCTGGTGCCGGGCTGGTCGCTGGAGCCGCACTGCGAGCCGCACTCGCCGCAGGAGCCCAGCCTCGTGCTGGACCACACCACCGCCTGCGTGACGATCGAGCGCAGCATCCTGGGCACGATCCAGGTCGTCGGCGACGAGGTGGACACCGACCCGCTGGAGATCCACCTCGCCGACAGCATCCTGGACGCCACCGGACCCGAGCAGCCCGCGCTCTCCGGGCCCGACTGCGAACACGCCCACGCGCTGCTGCACGCCCACCGCTCCACGGTGGTCGGCGAGGTGCACACCCACGCGGTGCCGATCGCCGAGGACTGCGTGTTCACCGGGCGGCTGCGGACGGCCCGCCGCTCGCTCGGCTGCCTGCGGTTCTGCTACGTCCCACCGGGCTCGCGCGCCCCGCGCCGGTACGAGTGCCAACCCGACCTGGTGCGCTCGGCGGTGACCGAGCTGGTCGAGCGCGGCGAGCTGGACCCGGCGCAGGCCGCCCGGCTGCGCGAGCTGGAGGCCGAGCGGGTCCGCCCGCTGTTCACCAGCCTCCGCTACGGCACGCCCGGCTACGGGCAGTTGGCCGCCGGGTGCGCCCCGGAGATCACCCGCGGCGCCGAGGACCGCTCCGAACTCGGCGCCTTCCACGACCTGTTCCAGCCCCAGCGCGAGGACAACCTGCGGGCGCGGCTGGCCGAGTACACCCCGGCCGGCACCGACGCCGGGATCTTCTTCGTCTCCTGACCCGCCCCGATGACTCCGAAAGGGAAACCGTGCACGCAGACTTCTCGCGCCTGACCTTCCGGCCCGGCAAGCACTACTCCGCGGTACTGACCCAGCAGGGCCGGGTCCAGCTCGACGCCGACGCCAACGAGCAGGCGGCGATCGAGCGGTACCAGCTGCGCACGCTCGCCGCCGACCTGATCGGCCGCCGCGGCGGACCGGCCGGGGCGGCGGGATTCGCGATCGGCTACGTGCCGGGCAGCCACGACGTGGACGACCTCACCATCGGCGGCGGCCGCTACTACGTGGACGGCATCCTGTGCGAGGCCGACCGGCCCGAGCCCGGCATCGCCGTGCCCGACGACGGCGGCCAGGGCGACGGCGGCGACGCCCGGGAGGCGCCCGCCGGCTGGACGTACTGGGACCAGCCGGACGCCTACCGGGACCAGGAGCGCGACGGCGACCGGCTGCCCGGCGAGTTCCCGTTCCTGGTCTACCTGAAGGTCTGGGAGCGCAGCGTCACCGCCGTCGAGGACCCGGAGATCCGCGAGGTGGCGCTCGGTGCGGCGATGCCCGACACGGCGGCCCGGGCCAAGCTCGTCTGGCAGGTACTCACCCTTCCCGCCTCGGAGTTGAGCGTTCCGGACGGCGGGGCGTCCCGGGTGCGGGAGGCCTTCGACACGTGGGCCGACGCGCACGAGCGGCCGGGCGGGCTGCTGGCCGCGCGCGCCCGGCGGCCGGAGCGGGTGAGCGAGGACCCGTGCCTGGCCCACCCCGAGGCCGGCTACCGGGGTCCGGAGAACCAGCTGTACCGGGTGGAGGTCCACCACGGCGGCTCGGCGGAGGGCTGCGCCACGTTCAAGTGGTCCCGGGAGAACGGCTCGGTCGTCCTGCCGATCGCCTCGATCGAGGGCGTCTGGGTCGACCTCACCACGCTGGGCGACGACGACAAACTCAGCCTCTCGGTCGGCGACTGGATCGAAATCGCCGACAGCGCGTACGTCAGCCGGGGCGAGGCGGCGGACCTGCTCCAGGTGGAGGAGACCGACCTGCCGGGGCGCCGGGTACGACTGTCCGCCGAACCGGGGCCGGAGGTCGGGCGGTCGGCCGAGCGTCACCCGTTCCTGCGCCGCTGGGACCACCGGGCGCCCCGCGGCCGGAACGCCCTGCCGCTGGCCGGCGGCGCCCTGCAGCTCCAGGAGGGCGCCTGGCTCGACCTGGAGGACGGCGTCCAGGTCTACTTCCGACCGGGCGGCGAGTACACCCGGGGCGACTACTGGCTCATCCCCGCGCGAACCGCCACCGGCTCGGTGGAGTGGCCGCAGAACGCGGCCGGCGAGGCGCTGCTCCGGGAACCGGCCGGGGTCCGGGTGCACCACGCCCCTCTCGCCTGGGTGAAGGGCCCGACCACGGTCGTCGACCTCCGACAGACCTTCGCCCCACTGACCGCCCCCACCCCGCAGTAGGGCGTGCGGCCCGGGGGGATCGGGTACGGGGCGGTCGCCCGCTCCACCGGCTCCCGGCCCGGCACACGGACCGGCCGGGAGGGGCAGGGGCGCCGCCCCCGGCCTGTCGCCGCCGCACCGGCACCGTCGGACGGTAGGAATGGCAGCGGACCGTACCGCACCCCGGAGGCACCGGTGAACCACCCGATCCTCGACCAGATCCAGGACCTGCGCGCCCGGTTGGCACCCGGCGACACCGTCCCGCCGCTGGTCACCGCACTCGCCGACGGCACCGCACCACGCTCGGCGCTGGCCGAACTCTGCGCCCAGCAGCACCGGGTCATCCGCTCCGACCGCCGCAGTCTGCTGCTGCTCGCCGGCCGCAGCGCCGACCGGCCGGTCAGCGCCTGGTTCGCCGCCCTGGCCGAGGGCGAGAGCGCCGCGCTGCGCACCCTGCCCGCGCTCGGCGCCGCCGTCGGCCTCGACCGCGACGCGCCGGAGTCCCGACCGCCCCTGCCCGGCTGCCAGGCCTACCCGCACTTCCTCGCCTGGCTCGCCGTGAACAGCGACCCCGACCCGGCGGCCGCCGCCCTGGTCGCCAACTTCGCGGCCTGGGGCGGCTACTGCGCCACCATCGCGCAGGCGCTGCGCAGCCGGTACGGCTTCTCCGACGAGGCCTGCGCGTTCTTCGACTTCTTCGCCCAGCCCGCGCCCGAGCTGGAGCAGCAGGCCGCCGACGCCCTGGGCCCGGACCGACTGGACGGGCCGACCCTGGCCGCCGCACACGAGTACGGGCTGCTGCTCCAGGCCTACGAGCACCTGTTCTGGGACACCCTGGGCGTCATCGGCGCCTGAGCCCGGAGCGCCCCGGGCCCGCCGGGCCTCAGGCCTGCCAGTGCGGCTTCCCGCTGACCATCCGGCAGTAGATCACCCGGCCGCCGGCCTCGTGGGTGCTCTTGCCCAGGTCCGCGGTGCGGCAGAACTGCCCGGCCTCGTAGCAGTTGCCCGCGGCCGAGCGGATGTCGCACCCGGCGCCGGCCGCCGCCGGAGGCTCCGGGTCGGTCGGCGGCTGGGCGGTGGTCACCTTCGGCTGCGGCGCCTTGGTGACGGGCGGCTGCGCGGGGGCGCTGGGCTGGGCCGGAGGCGCGACCGGCGGGGGCGTGGCCACCGGCGCCGCGGGGGCCGGCTGGGCCGGCGGGCTGCTGACCGGGGCCGGGGCGGGGGGCGCCGCCGGCGGGGTGGTCACCGCGGTCGTGGTGGTGGCGACGGTCGGCGTGGCCGAGGCCGTGGCACCGCCGTCGGCCGCCGACGGGTCGCACCCGGTCAGTGCCAGACCGACGGTGAGGACGAGTCCGGCGAATCCGGCCAGGCCGGCCCGACGACGGCCGGCTATCCGTGAAGGCATGGGAGGAGAACGCTCCGTTCCGTATGGATGAGTCGTGCGATTCAAGCAGGAACCGCACACGCACCGTCCACCGAACCCCCACTCGTTGGCAGATCGAGACCTTCCGGCCACGGGCCGAACGCAACAGCCCGAACGCAACAGCCCGAATGCGGCAGCCGAACGCCGCGGCCGCCCGGCCGGCCCCGCCGGTCGACCGTCAGCGCAGCCCCGCCGTCCGGCGCTCGAACACCTCGGGGCGGGCGGTCTCCAGCGCCGTGGAGACCGCGCCGAGGAGCACCGCCTCCTCCCCCAGCAGGCTCGGCGCGAGCGTCGGACGCATCGGGGCGAGCCGGTGCAGGGCCTGCTCCAGCGGTTCCAGGAGCAGGTCGGCGCTGCTGCCGATCCCGCCGCCCAGCACCACCAGGTCCGGATCCAGGACGGCCGACATCACGGCCACCGCGTAGGCGAGCCGCTCGGCCTCCCGCTCCACCGCCCGGACCGCCGCGGGCTCCCCGGCCCGGGCCCGCTCGAACACCTGCTTCGCCGTCAGCTGCCGCGTCGCGGACTCCCCGTCCAGCCCGAAGTCCCGGGCTGCACGCACCACGGCGTCCGCGGCGGCGTCCTGCTCGATGGTCGCGCCCGGCTCGCCGGACCGCCCGGGCAGCGGGACCAGGCCGATCTCGCCCAGCGCGCCGTGGGCGCCGAGCAGCAGCTCGCCGTCCTTCACCACACCCAGCCCGAGGCCCGTGCCGACCAGCAGGTACGCGAACATCCGGCTGCCCCGGCCGGCACCCAGGGTGTACTCGCCGAGCGCCGCCAGGTTGGCGTCGTTGGCCACCGAGACGGCCGTTCCCAGGCCCTCCCCTATCCGGTCGAACAGTCCCGGCCTGCCCCAGCCGGGCAGGCTGCTGGCGTAGCGCACCCCGCGCCGCTGCTCGTCCCACACCCCCGGGGTGCCGATCACCGCGTGCACGATGTCCCCGGCGGCCAGGCCCGCCTCGGCGATCGCCTCGTGCGCGGCGGCGACCACGGCGTCCGCGACGGCGTTCGCCGAGCGGCCCCGGTTGGCGACGTCCCGGCGGGCGATCACCGTCCCGGCCAGGTCGGCCACCGCCACCCGCAGCCGGGCGCGGCCGATGTCCACGCCGAGCACGTGCCCGGCCGTCGGGTCGACCTCGTACAGCACGGCGGTGCGGCCCCGCTCGGGGGCCAGCCGCCCGGCCTCCCGGACCAGGCCCGCCCGCTCCAGCTCGGCCAGGGCGGCCGAGACCGTCGGCTTGGACAGCCCGGTGTCCCGGGCCAGCTGGGCGCGTGAGGAGCCGCCGCCCGTGCGCAGCAGCTCCAGCAGGAGCCACTCGTTGTTGCTGCGCAGCCGCTGCCGGTTCCACGGCACCCCGGGGGCCCCGGCCGCCGGGCGACTGGTCGGCTGGTGGGGGCTCATCGGGTTCCTCCGGTCTGGGTCTTCGGGCGCGGGCCGGGGCGGTGCGGCCGGGTCGGTACGGCCGGGTCGGTACGGCCGGGTGGGCCCGGCCCGGCCCGCGGCGTCCGGGGTCGGGCGCCGCCGCCCAAGTATGACCGGAGATCATCCGGCGTTCGCCTGCCGTATCCGTACGCGGCACGGATGTCCGCGCGGATGTCCGCCGCGGTCGGCCCCACAGCCGTCCGAGCCGTCCGAGCGTTCCGTTACAGCACCGTCTCCGGCCGGTCAACGTTTCACCCACCTGTGGGCGTGCCGCGCGCGGGCGCGTGATCATGGGCGTATGCACTTCCGGCACGGCAACCGAGCAGAGGGTCCGCGGCCCGCGACACCGGACACCCGGTCCCTGGCGGCGACCGCGGCGGCCCTCGCCGCCCGGCTCGGCGCGATCACCGGCGGTGACAGCGGCGGTGACAGCGGCGGCGACGATCCGGAGCGGCTCCGCGAGGTCCTGGCCGCCGCCCCCGTCGGCGTCGCGCTGCTCGACGAGCGCCTGCGCTGGCAGTACCTGAACGCGGCGTTCACCACCGCCACCGGGCTGCGCCGCGCGGACCTGCTCGGCCGGGCCGCCGGGACCACCGCCTTCGCCGGGGCCCTCGGCATCCTGCGCCGGGTGCTCGCCGACGGCCTCGCCCGCGAGCACGCCACCGGAGGCCCGGACGGGGCGGGCGCCCCCGTGCCGCCCGGCCTGCGGGTGCGCTACCGGGCGCTGCGGCGCTCCGGGCGGACCACCGGGGTGGTCGTCGTCGTCCTGGACGACCCCGACCCCGCCCGCGACCAATTGCGCGAGCTGGAACGGGCCAGGGCCCGGCTCGCCCTGCTGGACGCCGCCACCGAACGGATCGGCACCACCCTCGACATCGCCACCACCGGCGCGGAGCTCGCCGCGTTCGCCGTGCCCCGGCTCGCCGAACTCGCCGTCGTGGACCTGCTGCCGCCCGAGGCCGAACCAGCCCGGGCCGGCCACGGCACGCCCCAGCGGCTGCGCCGCGCCGGCGCCCGGTCCGTGCCCGCGCTGGCCGCCGCCCTCGCCGAGCTGCCCCGGTCCGGAGAATCGATCCGCCACCGGGAGGGCTCGGCCGCCGCCCGCAGCCTGGCCGGCGGTGTCGCCGTGCTCACCGAGCCCGGCCCCGAGGACAGCTGTCCGGCGGGTACGGCCTCGCTGCTGGTCCTGCCGCTGGCCGCCCGGGGCCGCCTGATCGGGCTGCTCACCCTCGGCCGCACTGCCGCCGGCCCGGCCTTCACCCCCGACGAGGCCGCCCTGCTCGGCGACCTCGCCGCCCGCGCCGCCACCGCCCTCGACAACGCCCGGCGCTTCGCCCGCTCCCAGGGAATCGCCCTCGAACTCCAGCGGGCGCTGCTGAGCGAACCCGGCAACCCGCACCAGAACCTCGTCCTCGCCTCCCGCTACCTGCCCTCCGGGAGCGCCTCGGTGGTCGGCGGCGACTGGTTCGAGACGGTCCGGCTGCCGTTCGGGCGCACCCTGCTCGCCATGGGCGACGTCATGGGGCACGGCGTCGAGGCCGCCGTCGACATGAGCCACTACCGCTCGGCACTGCGCGACCTCGCCGGGATGGACCTGCCCCCGCACCGGATCCTGCGTCAGCTCGACAACATCATCTCCGCCGACGACTCCGCCCGCCCGGCCACCTGCCTACTGGCCCTCGCCGACCCGGGCCGCGGCCGCTGGACCCTCTCCAGCGCGGGCCACCTGCCACCCGCCCTGATCACCCCCGGCCGGCCGACCGAGCTGCTGCGCGTCCCCACCGGCCCGCCGCTCGGCACCGGTCTCGGCGGCTACGAGCAGACCGCCCACCCGCTCCTGCCGGAGCAGGCCCTGCTGCTCTACACCGACGGCCTGGTCGAGCGCCGGGGCGAGGACATCGACGTCTCGCTGGAGCGGCTCGCGGCGCTGCGGCTGCCCGCCGCCGGAGACCTCGACGACCTGCTCGACGCCGTCCTGCGCTCCCTCGCCCCGCCGCCGGCCCGGGCCGCCGAGGACGACATCGCGCTCCTGGTGGCCCGGCCCCGGCAGCGCTGACGGGCCGGGCGGCGCGCCCGCCTCCACCGCGCTCCGGACCCGGGCGGCGCCCCGGACGCCGAGCACGGGGCCCGGGCCGGCCCGCACTCACCCGCTCCGGCGGCCGCACCGCTCGGGCTCACACCTTCGCCAGCGCCCGCGCGACGTCCGCCCAGATGTCCTCCGGGTGCTCGATGCCCACCGACAGCCGCACCGTCCCCGGCCCGATGCCCACCGCCGCCAGTTCCTCGTCCGACAGCTGCCGGTGGGAGGTGCTGGCCGGGTGGATCACCAGGGTGTGCACGTCGCCCAGGGACGGTGCCAGCGAGGCGAGCCGGACGGACTCGGTGAACGTGCCGGCCGCCTTCCGGCCGCCGGCCAGGTCGAAGGCCAGGACGCCGCCGTGGCCGTCGGGCAGCAGCCGGCGGGCGAGGTCGTGGTCGGGGTCGGTGGGCAGGCCCGGGTAGTGGACGGCGGTGACCGCGGGGTGGGCGGCGAGCCGGCCGGCCAGGTCGAGCGCGGTCTCGCACTGGCGGCGGACCCGAAGGGCGAGGGTCTGCATGCCGCGCAGGGTCAGCCAGGCGGCGAACGGGTCGGCGGAGGCGCCGAGTTCGAGCGAGCGCCGCCAGACCCGCCGGTGCAGCTCCGGGTCGGCGAAGACGGCGACCCCGCCGAGCACGTCCGAGTGCCCGCCCAGGTACTTGGTCACGGAGTGGATCACGATGTCCGCGCCGTGCTCGATCGGGCGGCACAGCAGCGGGGTCGCGAAGGTGTTGTCCACCACGCTCACCACCCCGGCGTGCCGGGCGACGGCGATCAGCCCGGGCAGGTCGGTGACCCGGGTGGTGGGGTTGGAGACGGTCTCCAGGAGCAGCACCCGGGTGCGGGGCCGCAGCGCGGCCGCCACCCCGGCGGGGTCGTCGCCGCTCACGTAGTCGACCTCGACGCCCCAGCGCTCGGTGAGGTCGGTCAGCGCGCCGACGGTGCCGCCGTACAGGCTGCGCTGGGCGATCACGTGGTCGCCGGCGCGCAGCAGGGAGAGCAGTGCGGTGTTGATCGCGCCCATGCCGGAGGCGGTGGCGAGGGCGCCGGTACCGCCCTCCAGTCCGGCGACGGCCTGCTCCAGGGAGCGGACGGTGGGGTTGCCGAAGCGGTTGTAGAGGAAGGCGCCGTCCGGTCCGTCGTGGGCCCCGGCGAGTGCGCCGCCGGTGTCGAAGGCGAACAGGTGGCCCTGGTGCAGCGGGACGCCGAGCGGACGGCTGCCGGTGACCTCGGCGAGCGGCGGGTGGACGACCCTGCTCTCGGGGCGCAGACCTTCGGGGCTCTCGTGGGTGCGGAAGTCGCTCATGGCGCCCATCCTCGGGCGGCCCCGGCACCCCGGCCAGGGCCAATCGGCGTCAAGTGGCCCGCCCCGGGCGGTCGTTCCGGCTCCACCGCCCGGCGGGCGGCGGCGAACGCCCGGGTCGCGGCCGTGCGCGCTGCGCGGTGTACTCGGCCAGTAAACGGCCGGTGCACGACCGGTGCACGACCGACGCTGGCGGAGCGCGGCTACTTGCGGCGGCTGAAGATCCGCTTGGCGGCGTAGACGATCCCGACGATCAGCAGGATGACGAGCAGGATCAGCAGGATGACCACGACCAGCAGGAACTTGCCCAGCTTGGCGAAGAAGCCCTTTTTCTTCTTCTTCTCGTCCTTGGCCGCGAGGTGCGCGACATCGGCGGCGGAGGAGATGGCGGAGGTGGCGGAGGTGGCGGAGGCGGCGCGCGCCTCCGTGCCGATCTGCGCGCCGCTGTCCGCGGCGGCGGCACCCCCGGGGGCTCCCGGATGCGCGGCGGCGG